>JACCTF010000749.1 GCA_013812565.1 Pyrinomonadaceae bacterium
CGCCAACAGACACACAATCAAGCACATCGACGGGCACGCAGACGGATACCCAAACCGGCACATCAACAGGCACACAAACCGGCACATCAACCGGTTCGCAAACCAATACACCAAACACATCAACAAACCAAAAACCAAACTAACATGCACACGTTGCGCCAACCCTCACGCTCTGCCAAGCATCAATCTTTCGCCGCGCAAAACAATCGTGCGCAGCGTTAGGGCAGCAGCGTAAGGTTATTGGTTTAATGACAAACGTCCACAACAGAACATTGCTCGCGTCAGCGTTTCTTCAAGGAACGCTGACGCTTTTTTTTCTTAGTACATTTCTTGTTACAAGCGCCGGCGGGCAGGCACAGCGGAGCGGGCAGAGTAAACAGACACAGCAAACACGTCCGCGCACATCGCCGCCTGCTTCGCAGCAGCCTTCTGTTCCGGGGGCCACGCCGATCCAAGGTGATGACGAAGAAGTTGTTCGCGTCACGTCCAACTTAGTCGTGGTGCCTGTCTCGGTTACAGATGCAACCGGTCAACCCGTACAAGGCTTGACGATTAACGATTTCCGTCTTGAGGAAGAAGGGCGCACGCAACAGATCGCGCAGATCGGTGATCCTGATCAAGTGCCGCTGGAGATTGCTCTACTGCTGGATGTATCGAGCAGCGTCGGCGCACGCTTCGCCTTCGAGAAGGAAGCTGCATCACGCTTTCTCAAAGAAGTCTTGAAGCCCGTAGATCGAGCGTCCATCTTCGCCATCGACACCAAACCGCGTCTGGTCGAGGCGCGCAACACGGCAGAACAAGCGACGCAGAAGTTATTGGCCTTTGAACCGGCCAAGGGGTTGACGGCTTTTTACGACACTGTGGTGGAAGCAGCCAAGTACCTCATCACCACCACGCCGCCACGTCATCGCCGTGTGATCGTGGTCATCTCTGATGGGGAAGATACCTATAGTGAGAAGCACAAGAATGTAGCGGCCGCGCTGCCCGAGGTGCAGCGTGCTGATGTCGTTTTCTACGCGATTAACCCGAGCGGGCAATCGCTGTGGCTGAACAAGATCAGCACACGCGGGCAGGAAGGGATGCAGCAACTTGCGACTGCGACGGGCGGCACGGCCTTTGTGCCTAATGTGTCGGATGATTTAAACGCGGTCTTTAGTCAGATCGCTAATGAGCTTCGCTCACAGTATCTGCTGCAATACTACCCGAGCACGAACGCACCGGCCAGTAAGTTCCTGCGCATCGCAGTAAAAGTTCCCGCGCGATCTGAATTACGCGTACGCGCCCGTCAAGGCTACTACTCCCCGCAGAAGTAGTAACATCCTCAATTCATTTCCAGTAACACATCGGTCAAGCGTGCAATCGTATCGAGCAAAGATCTTCCCGCTTGCTCCAGTTGATTCGCTGCAGCTTGTTCTTCCGCCCTTGCGGCACCAGCGGCGACGCCTACAAGTCTGGGATAAAAGCGGTCGAGTCCGGGTGTTGTGCGAAAGCGAAGCTCAAGCTGATCCAGTCCGTCGCGCACGTTAGCAAGGTTTGTTTGCAGTGCCGCCTTGTTTTTGTTTATCAACGACGTCTCTTGTGGCGTGATGCGGCCACGCCGCGCCTGCTCATCAATCATCTCGACGCTGCTGGAAACGCGACCGAACAGGTAAAGGAAGCGTGTCAGTGTTTTTATCTGGTCAGCCACGCGCCCTCGCCCATCAGCCACTGCCGACGCTGATCTCCTTTGTGTGCTGCTTGCCGCTGGAGTTCGTCGCTGGGCGGGTGCGCCCCGCCGCTGTGCAGCAGCAATTGATGGGACCAACAACAAACAAAGCACGGCTAATGCGCTAACATGTTTCACAACTTATCTCCTCCAAGGTCAAAGAATAACTTTCGACTAAAGCAGCCACGCGTGTGAGGGAGAGGCGTGTCGCGTCCGAGAAGTTTGATGATTACGGAAGACCGACAAACTATTACCATCGGCCGCGCGCCGTCAAGCAGACAAGAGTACGGAGCGCGAGATACGGAGTGCGAAGTTCAATTAAATCAAAGTCGCGCCCTGCAACTCCGTATCTCGCACCTCGAACTCCGTACTCTTGTGTTGCTACAATGACCCGCAAACTTTCCGTAGTTTTGAACCATGCAAACAAAGATGCAACAGCGAACGCTCACGGTGCGCCGCCTCGGAAATCTTGAATATGGCTTGGCGCTTCAAGTGCAAAAGCAGACCGAAGCAGCAGTCCGCGACCGTATGCAACCGGACACGCTGCTCCTCGTCGAGCACCCCGACGTGATTACGCTCGGACGACGTGCATCCGACAATGCCCTTCTCGCTTCGCCCGAAGTATTAGCGGCGCGCAGCATCGCCCTCTTTGAAACGAATCGCGGCGGGAAAGCGACCTATCATGGGTTCGGCCAGATCGTCGGCTATCCCGTTATTAACTTGAGTCCTGATCGCGAAGATGTTCATGTTTACGTGCGCGATTTAGAGGAAGCACTCATCCGCGCGCTCGCAGACTTTGGTATCGAGAGCTTTCCGATCAAAGGCTTGACCGGCGTTCACACCAGGCAGGGCAAACTCGCTGCCATCGGCGTACACATTGCGCGCTGGACCACCACGCACGGCTTCGCTTTGAACGTCAATACCGATCTGAGCTTCTTCAATCTGATCACCCCGTGCGAAGGCGAAGCTGTGACTTCGATGAAAGAAGTCCTGGGTCGAACACTTCCGTTGCACGATGTTGAAGACCGTATCATCACGCGCTTCGCCGAAGTCTTCTATATGGAACTGGAAGACGCGGATCACCAGCCTTTATTTGAAACACAACTGAGTCGAACAATTGCACCAGTTTGAACTTGATATACCAGAAGCCAATGTTAACTCCTGAACTGATTCGCGAAGCGCATGCGCGCATTGAATCCTTTGTGCATCGCACTCCGCTCATTCAATCCGGCTCGTTTAACGAGGCAGCCGGAAGACACGTCTTTTTCAAATGCGAGAATTTGCAACGCGCCGGGGCGTTCAAGATTCGTGGCGCAATGAACAAGCTTCTTTCGTTAACAAATGAGGAACGTCGCCGCGGAGTTGCTGCTTTTTCTTCCGGCAATCACGCGCAAGCCGTCGCGCTCGCGGCGCGCGAGACGGGGACGCGTGCGGTGATCGCGATGCCGAGCGATGCGCCGCGCATGAAGATCGCCGCGACGCGCGGCTATGGAGCGGAAGTCGTTTTCTATGACCGTCAACGCGACGACCGTGAAGCATTTGCACGTGGCATCGCCGAGCGCGAGAGCCTTGTGCTTGTGCCGCCTTATGACGACTACCTCGTGATGGCTGGACAGGGAACCTGCGCGCTCGAACTTTTGGAGGATGTTCCCCATCTCGACGCTCTCGTCATGCCATGCGGCGGTGGCGGATTATTTGCCGGTGCGAGCACTGCGGCGAAGGCTGTCAACGCGAAAGTTCGTTGCTTCCCGGTCGAAGCTGAGACGGCAAACGATACCGAGCAATCGTTTCGTCGAGGCGAGCGTGTTTGTATTCCGCCGCCGCCGACAATCGCCGATGGGATGCGCAACCAAGCGCCGGGCGCGCTCACCTTTCCTATTCTTCAAAGAAATGCCGAGGATGTTCTGACCGTCTCAGACGATCTGATCGTGGAGGCACTACGCTTTCTGCTTTTTCGTTGCAAGCTTCTTGTCGAACCGACGGGCGCGGTCGGAGCAGCGGCAGCCCTCTTCGGTAAACTTCCCCGAAACATCCAGCGCGTCGGCGTCATCATCTCAGGCGGCAATGTTGACCCGGAAACGCTCGCTCGCCTACTACCCGCGACGAGCGACGATCACGCTTCCTCAATGTTAAAATAACGCTGCCTTTAAGTTTGGTGTAAAGAGGTAATTAAGTGAGTCGTGAACTTCGAGTAATAAGCAACGCTAAGCCACGTGAGCGCCAGCCGAAGCCTGATTGGTTAAAGATCAAATTGGGCGATCCAACAAATCAAAATCATGTTCTGAAACTAATCGAAGGATTGAACCTTCACACGGTCTGTCAGGAAGCCGGATGCCCGAACATCTTTGAATGTTGGTCGGATAGGACGGCGACATTTATGCTGAGCGGCGATACATGCACGCGCCACTGCGGCTTTTGCGCGGTGAACAAAGGTAAGCCCAGCGAGCTTGACCCGGAAGAGCCGCGGCATGTCGCCGAAGCCGTACGTCATCTCAATCTGGCGCATGCCGTCATCACATCAGTCAACCGCGACGATTTGGACGACGGCGGCGCGGCACACTGGGCCGAGACCATCCGCGAAGTGCGCCGGATGAACCCACAGTGCAAAGTTGAAGTTTTAATTCCCGACTTTAACGGCGACGAAGCGGCACTCAACACCGTGCTCGATGCTGAGCCTGACGTGCTCAACCACAACACTGAAACCATCGCACGCCTCTACAGACGTGTCCGCCCCGATGCCAAATATCAACAGACGATGACGTTGCTCGAACGCGCCGCCGCGCGTCGCGACCGGGAACGACGCGGCATGTTGACCAAGAGCGGCATCATGGTGGGCCTCGGCGAAACGTTTGATGAAGTTGTTGAGTTGATGAAAGATTTGCGCGCAGTCTCCTGCGACATTATGACCATCGGGCAGTATCTACAGCCGCATGCGCGTCGTCTGCCCGTTGAGCGGTATGTCACGCCGGAGGAGTTTGCTCGTTGGCGCGAAGTCGGCCTCAACTTGAGGTTCCGCCATGTTGAGTCAAGCCCGCTCACGCGCTCCTCATATCATGCGCGTCAGCAGACGGAAAGCTCCGTCAGTGAACCTGTCGAAGCAGCGTCTTGAAGGCAGGGAGCGACTATTGATCGCCGGCAATTGCCGGATGCCTCACCTGCTGCCTTAATCTAACCGGGCGTCAGTAGTTGGTTAAAATCGCGTCCGGCTTGAAACCCATCACCTGCAAACGACTGCGTGTTTGTTCAATCATTTCCAGCGAGCCACAGACAAGCGCAACCGGTGCGGACAGCTCCGGCAAGATGTGATCCAGCAGAGATTGGACGTAGCCGGTCGGCCCGGACCAGTCGTGCCCGTCGGGGCGCGAAACGACTTGACGCAATTCGACGCCCGCTGCTTGCCAACCCTCGGTCTCATCCAGGTAGCAGAAGTCTGCGGGTGTGCGCACTCCGTAGAGAACAACAATCTGACCGAAATCACGGGCACGTCGCAGCACATGACGCAAGGCCGAGCGCAGCGGCGCAATCCCTGTACCCATTGCGATAAAGACCAGGTCCTTGCCTCTGTGCTCGTCGAGCGTAAACCCACGTCCCACGATCTCCGCCATCGTTAACGCTTGGCCGGATTGCATATCAAAGATCGCCTGGGCTGCGCCGTTCGTGCGCTTAATCAAAAACTCAAGCTCCTCATCCTCCGGCGCACTGGCAAAAGCGAAGTAGGCTGATCCTCCATCGTTTGTCTGCAACACAGCCACTTGGCCCGGCGCGAAACTCAGGCCGTGCGCACCCGTCGCGCCTTCGGGCAGCATGCGAAACGAGCGCGTATCGCGCCCTTGTTCGCTTCTATGTGTGATGATTAACGAACGCGTCTTCCCGTTTCCCATAAACAACACCGATATTTGAAATTTGTGTGACGAGTTTAACGTGCCCCGTACCATAGCATCCTGCAAGTGAAAGGCTCAATCGTAGCGCACACAGCAACGCATATGGTAAAACAACCCGGTTGCCGCGAGAACAGCATAAGTTGTCAGCGTTTAGAGTTCAGCCTGAAAGCTTTCCTTCGGAGCACACTGAGGCGCTCAAACGTGAACTCTAAATATCAACTTGATAAAGCTTCTTGGTCGCCGCGCTTTTTGCCGCCCAATTGTTTTGGGAATTTTTGTAGCTGTACGAGGGTTGACTGAAGATCGGAGAGAACAAATAGATGTTTCGAACATTGATGAAAACGCAGCCGACGTGGATGACTCTGCCGGTACGCCTTGCGCTCGGATGTATCTTTATCGCTCATGGCGCGCAGAAAGTGTTTGGTGTCTGGGGCGGCAAAGGGTTGTCGGCATTCATTGAGGGGACTGCTCCGTTTGGGTTGCAACCGGCTTGGCTATGGCTGGGTGCGGCAGCCTTTGCCGAGCTTTTCGGCGGCCTTCTAGTGCTCCTCGGACTGCTTACCAGATTCGGCGCACTAATGATTGTGCCCGTCATGCTTGTCGCAATGTTCGGCGTACATTGGGGCAGATTCTTCCTGCAGGACAGAGGCATTGAGTACACGCTGGCGCTCTTGGCAATGGCGCTGGCGCTTCTGATCGCGGGCGGCGGCCGCATCTCCTTCGACGAAGCCCTGAGCGATACACGCACACGCAGGCGCTAAAAAGAAGTGATGAGTAATGGGTGATGAGTAATGAGTTAGAACTTGCTCTTACTCATCACCCATTACTCATCATTCATCACTTTTCTTATGAGACGTTCCCCATTACTGGTAATCTTTGTTACCGTCTTCATCAACCTAATCGGCTTTGGCATCTTCATTCCCTTGCTACCTTTTTATGCGCGAAGTCCGCAATTTAACGCCTCGCCACGCACCATCGGGCTGCTCTTTGCTTCCTATTCAATCATGCAGTTTCTGTTTTCTCCGTTGCTCGGCAGGTTGTCAGACCGTTATGGCCGACGCCCGCTTTTATTTCTGAGCATGGTCGGGACCGGCATCTCTTTTCTGATTCTCGGCGCGGCGACGACTGTTTGGATGCTCTTTGCCGGTCGCATTCTCGATGGGATTACGGGAGGCAACATCTCAATCGCGCAGGCGTATGTCGCGGATGTGACGCGACCCGAAGAACGTGCGAAAGGCATGGGAATCATCGGCGCAGCATTCGGTTTGGGATTCACATTTGGACCTTTGATCGGCGGATTTTTAAGCCGGTGGGGGATCAGCGTGCCGTTCTTCTTCGCTGCCGGACTGTCTTTCGTTAACGCCGCGCTGATCTATTTTCTGTTGCCTGAAACTATTGGCCCGGAAGCGCGCTTGAAGCATAGAGAAGCCGTAAGTTGGAAGGAGAGGTATCGACAACTGGCTGAGCCGCGACTCATCTTTGTGCTCTTTATCTACTTCCTCTTTATCGTGGCCTTCTCGATTATGACAACCGTCTTTGCGCTCTATACGATGTATCGCTTCGGCTATGATGCGCAAGCCAACGGCTACCTGCTCGCCTTTATCGGCGTCATCGCCATCATCATCCAGGGGGGATTGATCGGGCGGCTAACAAAACTTTTCGGTGAACTGCGCTTAATCATCCTCGGCTTGCTCTTGCTCGCACTCAGTTTGCTGGCAATGCCGTTCATCGGACCTGTTGTCGGCGGTATACTTGCGCTGCTCGCGGTTCTTGCAGTTATCGCTATCGGTAACTCGTTTGCTACGCCGACGCTGACAAGCCTCGCCTCAAAGAGCGTCAGCGTAGAGAACCAGGGTGGAGCGCTTGGATTGACGCAGTCGATGGCAAGCCTCGCGCGGGTCGTTGGCCCACTCATCGGAGCGGTATTGATTCATAGCGAGATGGCTCCGCAGAACATGGATGATCGCTCGCTGCTTGTGACGTTTTGGACAGCGGCGGGGATTACCTTTGCGGCTTTGTTCCTTGCCGTTTATCTGGTGCGCACGCACAAAACAATTGCAACGGATCAGTCGAACGTCGAGATGGCCGCGACCGGCATGTAAGGTTTACCGTGAATCGCCCCTTTCCCATGACACATGACTTTGATCGCGCAAGGAGTCTGACTCTTTGAAAGCTTCGCATCGGCAACGTGTAGGGGTCGTGAACAGTTTGTGAAGAGCATTGAGATAATGACTGCCCAGGGGGATTTGAGATGTCTAAAGCAATAACTGATAAATTTATCGAAGCGTTGTGGAAATTGGAAGAGGGTCGCGATTTGGAACCGATTGTGGCGATGTATGCGGACGATTGCGAAGTGGGCAACGTCGTCGCGCCTGAAAAGTTTCATGGTCCCGATGGAGCACGCGAGTTCTGGACGAAATATCGCGAAACATTTGGTGAAATCAAGTCTACATTTCGCAACGTGATCGCGACCGAAGGGCACGCAGCGCTTGAGTGGACAACTAAAGGTACGTCAACCGGCGGCTCTCCGATTGAGTATGATGGCGTCAGCGTTCTTGAAATCGAAGGCGATAAACTGATACGCTTTCGCGCTTACTTCCACGCTGCCGAGCTTGGCCGTCAAGTAACCAATGACACAGCAAGCACGGCTCGCTCCCAGTGAAGAAGTTAGAAAGAGAAACTTCAACCTTCTGCCTTAAAACCTCACAACATATATTGGCTTCCTGCTGGAAGATGGAGAGTTTGGCCGCCCGCGCTTGCGAACGCTAAAAAGTTCGTCCAAGCGCGAGGCACGGCCGTCTAAAAGTTCAGCAGTACAAATCGCTAAAACGATTTGTAAACATTCCTTGGTGCTGGATGTGCGTGCATCAGTGGGGAAGTATGTTTTCGCAAAGCCAGATGCAACACGGAGGGCGCCAAAGATTAATAAGAAGCTTTAATTTAGTGGAGGAAAACGAATCATGGATCAGTCACTTTTTCGCGGTATGGTGCTCTCCGGGGCGCTACTCGCGACGTTAACATTCACAGCAACGGCGCAGGAACAGAACACACCAAACCAGGTGGATCCGGGCGAGCGCAAAGAGTTGCGCCAAGATCGAAGGGAGATTCGGAGAGACACCAGAGAGACTCGGGCTGACCGGCGCGAGATACATCGGGACAAACAAGACCTCAAAGCTGACCGGCGCGACTACCGTAGAGATCGCCGCGATGGAGCAACGCAAGCAGAGTTGCGTGCTGATCGACGCGAGATCAA
The DNA here is from genome assembly GCA_013812565.1 of Pyrinomonadaceae bacterium. Classification (GTDB taxonomy): domain Bacteria; phylum Acidobacteriota; class Blastocatellia; order Pyrinomonadales; family Pyrinomonadaceae; genus JACCTF01. The sequence continues at coordinate 8,840 of JACCTF010000749.1, forward strand.
AGCAGACGGACGCGAGTTGCGCGGAGATAGACGTGAGCTTCGGATGGATCGCCGCGACCGCCGCGCGGGCGTTCGCGACTTTCGGCGGGATCGGCGAAACGCTCGGAGAAGCTAACTTCAAAAGTATTACATCTACTGCTTATGAAAAGGGGCGAACCGCGCGGTTCGCCCCTTTTCATTACCTCCGCATGATCTAAAGGGTTGGCGCGGCCTGCCCACAAGCACCGCCACTCAAATTACAGGGGTTCCCTATGAGGGAGCTTCATTGCAAAGTGGATTATAGACCGAAGCCATGGGGAAGTTGCAGGAGTGTCCAAAGTCTAAGGTCTAAAGTCCAAAGTCAATGCAGTATTCCGCTTCGGACTTTAAATCATCTTGGGCACGCGGGCATCGAGCGTTCCCGGGTCGATCTTCATCTTCACACTCAAACGCCCTTGAAAACAGGGTTTGTTTGAATTCAGAATACTTTTATAAGAATTCGAGTTCCTGCTTGAGCGGAATCTCCTGCATTCCCACTTTATAAATACTTAGGCGCAGCCTATCCCTCAGATACGAGGTCAGATATTTGGCTGTATCCGGGTCTTTGTGAACGAGTTCCGAAATGGCACGCGGGTGTTAAATAGAAAGTGAGGGTGACGCGGCATCTTAAGGGCTTGAAGTTGCGCTTGCGCGAGTTGGGAATCTAAGTTGCGCGGCTCTCAATTCTCCCTTCAAGTAACGGTCGTAATAATCGACTGCAAGGCGCGTGTGCTTTTGACGGGGCTAGAACCTTTATGGAGTTACCATCAACCGCGCTTAACATTTGACAGTTCGCCCGTCACAACGCGATGATTACAAATGTGTTAATAGCGTTCGACTTGAAAGCGGCTGTGGAATGCCGCTGCGAGCGGACAAAGTTTTACCGTTTTACCGAAGGAGCTTCGGTTCACTTTCGCATGAGGACGGTGCCCACGCTACTGGTCCACTAAGTTCGCCGTCGCCCTCGCCTCCTTCACGGATGTTTGATTATGAAGCTTTGCCCCTCATGTCAATGGTGTTATGAAGACACTTACACTCTCTGCTCGAGAGATCAATCTTCGCTCGTCCCGTCGCTTCCCGTAAGCCGTGTGATCGCTCAGAAGTACAGCCTCGACCGGCTGCTCGGCCACAGTTGGATGGGAGATGAGTTTGCGGGCACGCGCCTTGAAACTGATCAGCCTGTCCAAATCAAAGTTCTGTTACCCGACTCGCTTGGCGAAGGTGAAGCGCGCAAACGCTTCCGCCGTGAAGCGCATACCATCGCTCACCTTAATACACGCATCATTCACCAGCATGTCGCCAAGACCTACGACTACGGTTCGCTCTCAGACGGCACGGGCTACATCGTCACGGAACTGATCGCCGGGCAGACTTTGCGGGAGTACATTGATAGCGCCGCGGCGGTTCCCCTTGATGACGCGGTTCACATCGCCCGACAGATAGCTGAAGCGCTTGCTATGGCTCATCTATGCGGCGTTGTTCATCGCGACCTCACACCGTCGAACATTCTACTAACGCACAATCAGCATAAGCGTCTGGACGTCAAGATCGTTGATTTCGGCTTCGCCAAGCTGCGCGAGATGGCCTTGATGACCGGCGGCGCGGCAACTGTCTCTGCACGGTCACTCACGGATACGCTTTATTACACATCGCCTGAGCAATACGCCGGTCACGATCACGGTACGCGATCTGACATCTATAGTCTGGGGTTGATTCTCTACGAGATGATTGCCGGGCGGTTGCCCTATGATATTCCGCCGGGTGCAGTTCCGGCTCTTAACGATCATCAAGCGGCACAGCCGCTCGCAGACATTCGCCCGGATGTGCCTGATCCGCTCGCGAAGTTGGTGATGCAGTCGCTGCACCCGAGGCCTTTGTCGCGACCGGACTCTGCCGCGGATGTGGCGTCACAGTTACAGATGATTGAAGGCCCACAAGCACATGCCGCGCCAATGCCAACGTCGAGTCTTGATAAAGCTGTCGCCCCTGAACCAGATCAAGATACGACACCCATCCCGCTGCCACTACCGGATACCAGTCGGCTGCCGGATTCTTTATCTTCAAATAATTCACCTGCGCGCGCGCACGAACTACACAACGGCGACAGGAGCGCCCCGCCGATTGAAGATGACGGATGGCAGTTGAGAGAGCAACAGCACCCAGTAAGAACTATAACCTCTGCCCCGGTAGAGGAAGAAACGAACGAACAAGCGCCGCCGGTCTTCGACGAATCGCTCGAGGATTTGACTTTATACGGTTCCCAAGTAACCAACGCTAACGGGCAAGCGTCTTCCCCACCACACTCCGTCGCGCCCGTTGCTTATGAATCTCCATCACGTCGTCGCTCAATGTTGTTTTACGCTATGTTGGCGACCGTCGCGCTGGCGCTCGGTTTTGCCACTTCGTTCTGGTTCACACAACGGAACACGGTGACGCCTCGGCTCACAGCCTCACGTGAAGCTGCGCCTTCTGCCTTGCCGCAAAATTCTTCGGTGCCCGAGCCATCAACATCCACCCCAACGCCTGTTGTGGAAAGCTTGCCACCTGCGATTGCGGAAACTTTACCAACTGTTGAACCTGCAGAACCCAGGCCGGCAGAAATCGAACCTGCCGTGCCCGCAGCACAACGCAACCAGAAAGACAAAGCGGAACCGACGGGCGACGCCGTCAAGCAGGAGACGCCGGAAAATCCAGAGACATCAATGATAGAAGCGGTGCCGCCCGTGGTTGAGGAAGAACGTCCGCGTACAGTTGCGACACTAACTCCCACTCCAGATGCAACGCCAAAGCCCGATCAAACTCCTAGCGGCGATTGCACGATGTCAGTTAGCCAGGATTCTCTAACGTTGCGCAGCGGCGGGTCCGACGCCGTTACGGTAAGACTGACCGGCGCGAGTAGCTCTGCTGACATCAGCGCCAATACAGCCGACTGGGGGGATATAGCGGTGTTTCCACAGGGAGGAACTGGGAGCGGTGCAGCCAGATACTCAATCGTATCTACCAGTAAAAACCCGGGCACGTACACTGTAACTTTCAGGTCACCCTGCGGCTCGAAGCGTGTCACAGTAACAGCGCAGTAACGACTTTAGCTGCGCTCTTGATCCGAAGCTCGCCGTGTACTGCGCTGTTAGAGATACTCAACCGTATCAACTTGCAAAAGACAGTTCTCCGCATCCCAATCTGCTGAGACAATCCCCGACGGCTCGACGCCCATGTACTCCGCTGGCAAGGCGGAGGCCATTGGAATCACACAGTCGAGCGGCAATCCTGTAAACCGAACAGTGTTACCAACCGCCGTGTGCATCGCGAGCGCTGAGCCGGCAAGATTCTCCGCGCCTGGTGCCGCAACGCGACCATCTGCACTCAATTCCACCTCTGTCTCACCAAGCATGTAAACGCCCGGCGCACACCCTGCCGCCGCTATTGCATCAGTCACAAGAATGGCGCGCAATTGTGTCTTGGCACGGATCATCGCCTTAACGGTTGCTGCCGGCAGATGATGCCCATCAACGATGAAGCTAGCAAACAGTTCATCGGCCGCAAGTTGCTCCCAGATGAAGTTAGGATGCCTCGGCAGCATTTGCGCGCAACCGTTGCCGAGATGTGTAGAGAGAGAAGCGCCCGCACCGACCGCATCACGTATATCCTCGATTGAAGCGGCCGTGTGTCCGATTGCGACGCGAGTGTTTGCCTCCACGAGGTGCTCGATCAACCGCAATGCGCCCGGCACTTCCGGGGCTAGGGTGACAAGTCGGATGCGACCATCGGCGGCTTCTTGTCGGCGCTTGAAATCTTCTACGGATGCTTCCTTGGTGTGCTCGCGCGGGTGTGCGCCGCGCGGGCCGTCAAGCGGAGATATATACGGCCCCTCCATATGTATGCCGACGACGGCCGGGTCGGCAAACTTCACAATCGTTCGTGCGCAGTGCGAAAACTGTTCAAAGGAAGAAGTGATCAAAGTCGGAAGATACTGAGTGACGCCGGTCGCCCGCATACAATCGGTAGCATGCCGTAGCTGATCCGGAGTACAGCCGGGGTTGTTAAAATCAACGCCCGCGAAACCGTTAACCTGCAGATCAAAGAAGCCTGGAAACTCGATCTTCAATTCGTGTTTGTCTCCTTCACTTATAGCCTTCCATAACTATACTCAAGATGTAAAGCACATGGCTTCACTGATGAATTTTTATCTTCGTAGAACCATTACCCACAGCGTTTCCACGATGAGATTATGTAAATTAATGGTTTTATAAATTTCACTGACATCTCTGATTGA
>JACCTF010000751.1 GCA_013812565.1 Pyrinomonadaceae bacterium
GTTGGTTTCATGGGTTTCTTATCCTGCGCATTGCGAAGCATAATAGAGGTCTGAGAAAATTCTGGAAAATCTTATACTGAGAGAGTTAGAGAGGTCTATATGCTACATCGAAAAATCTACCGAGACATAACAGAGACAATGGGCAACACGCCCCTAATTTACCTCAACCGGTTGACAGCCAACCTCCCGGCTCGCATTGCCGTTAAGCACGAAGGCTTCAATCCATTCAACTCCGTTAAGGATCGCATCGGGGTCGCGATGGTCGACGATGCAATCGAGCGGGGATTGCTCAAACCGGGGATGATTATCGTCGAACCGACCAGCGGGAACACCGGCATCGGATTGGCCTATGTCGCGGCGGCGCGCGGTTACCGCTGCATTTTCACGATGCCGGAGACGATGACCGTTGAACGGCGGAACATGCTGCGTGCGTTGGGTTGCAAATTCGTGCTGACGGAGGGGCCGAAGGGAATGAAAGGAGCGATTGCGCGGGCCGAGCAGATCGCCGTGCGATTAGGCGAGCGGGCGTGGATGCCCAGACAGTTCGACAATCCGGCGAACCCACGCATCCATTACGAAACGACCGGCCCGGAGATTTGGACTGATAGCGAAGGCCAGATCGACATCTTTATTTCCGGTGTAGGCACTGGAGGGACCGTCTCCGGCGGAGGCAAATACCTGCGCGAGCAGAAGCCGGGAATTTATATTGTGGCGGTCGAACCGGCCGAAAGCCCGGTGCTCTCTGGTGGCGCGCCGGCGCCGCACAAGCAGCAGGGTATCGGCCCGGGATTTGTCCCCGGAAACTTAGACACAAAGATATACGATGAGATTATCCGTGTGACGAACGAAGACGCTATCGGAACGGCGCGGCGTCTGGCGCGTGAGGAAGGCATCTTCTCAGGTATCTCGACCGGGTCGATTACGTGGGCGGCGCTTCAGGTTGCGGCGCGCCCTGAAAATCAGGGCAAGCTGATCGTGTCAATCGTGTGCGACTTCGGCGAACGCTATCTGTCGAACCCACTCTATACAGAGTTGAGCGATCCCGACTACTCAGATTTGGAAGCAGCCCTTGCATCCGACTGAATGTGATTATCCACAGGCATGTAAGGCGCAGCGCAGTTCACCGCAGGGTCGCGGAGGGATCGCGTTTTCTCTGCGTCTCTGTGTCCTCTGCGTTATATACCTTGTTAGACAGATTACCTCTTTGCTCACGTAATAAACAGTATGGCAACTCTGAAAGAGTATTTTGAAACCGACTTCAAATTTAATATAACGGCGGGACAGGAGCTTACTATTCGTGGCGCTGGTCGTGAAGCTAAGGTCAATGTGCGGGTGCATTTTGATTTTAATTCTGGCACTAAATTTATCTCTTACTATGTTCCCGTGTGTGTTGAACCTCTTGATCTATTTCTCCTGCTTTTAAATCCACCATATCTTGCAGCGTCTGAAAATTTAAGCGGAGGGCTTTCTCCGTTTGCTCAAATAGGGTTTCCGGGAGAGGAGTTAATGCATTCTAGAGATTTGAAGTTCTCTGGTAGGGTGTTCATTTATTCAGAGAACAGCTTGTCTGAGCAAGAATTGTCTACCCTTAAAGTAGCTGCAAAACAACGTGGCTTGTCAATGCAGTTTCGAGGGCCTAATTTTGCGGAGCAACGTTCTGCGACTGAAAAACCTCTCGCCTTTATCTCGCATGACTCGCGGGACAAGAAGGATGTAGCTCTTCCATTGACTCTGGAACTTCAAAAAAAGGGCTGCCCTGTATGGTACGACGAGTTTGCTCTCAAGGTAGGGGACAGTCTCCGTGAAAGTATCGAGAAGGGTATAAAAGAATGTAAAAGATGTATTCTCGTATTGTCCCCCAACTTCTTATCAAATGGAGGATGGACGAAAGTTGAATTTAATTCGGTGTTCACGAGGGAAATTATAGAGCAGAAGAACATCGTCTTACCTGTTTGGTACAATGTGACGAAGCAACAGGTATACGAATATAGTTCGAGTCTGCCAAATAAAAAGGGGTGAGCTGGGCGCTTGGCCTTAATGAGGTAAGCCAGCAGCTCTACCGAGCAATAATGTTCTAAACCCATCTGTTTAATAACTCATTTGAGCGGAGCGCGAATAGCGCGGCTTTCATCCGCCAGCTTGGAGGGCTGTTGTGTTGTGTGCGTGCCCGCTCAATTCGAGCGATAGGCTCCGCGCTCGATTGACCGCGAAATGCTTTACAGCCCCGCATGTCTTTCCATGAAGATAGTCAATCAGCCTACGGTTGACCGCTGAAGGATCGGCTCCGGGGCCGCGCTGTCGCGCATGAGTTTGTATTCCACCGCATCGACGAGCGCACGCCAACTGGCCTCGACGATGTTCGCCGATACCCCGACTGTCCCCCACTTGGAATCTCCATCGCTTGAAAAAACAAGCACCCGCACAAGGCTCGCCGTGCCCGACAGATTGCCGGTGATGACACGCACTTTGTAATCAACCAGACGCACATCGGCAAGCGACGGATAAAATCTATCGAGCGCGCGACGCAACGCCTGGTCCAACGCATGGACCGGGCCGGTACCATTCGCCGCCGTATGTTCTATGCAATCGCCGACTCGTAGCTTGATCGTCGCTTCGCTCATCGGCATCAGTGCACCGCGATGCTCGTCGATTACCTGGAACTCGATCAACTCGAAGTATGGTTGATAAGTGCCGCGCATTTTACGCACCAGCAACTCGAAGCTCGCCTCGGCCGCCTCGAACTCATAGCCCGCATGCTCCATGCGTTTCAGTTCATCAAGCACGCGCTGCTCTTCGTCCATGTCAAGATTTAATTCGCGCGCTTTGGCATGAAGATTGGCGCGCCCCGAGAGATCTGAGACAAGCACGCGTCGCCGGTTGCCGACCGTTTCCGGTTTGATGTGCTCGTATGTTTCGGGATTTCGTTCGACCGCTGAAACATGCACGCCGCCTTTGTGGGCGAAGGCGCTATCGCCAACATAAGGCGCAGTTGAAGCGAGCGCAAGATTGGCGATCTCACTGACGAAGCGCGCCGTTTCGCGCAGCTTCGCGAGCCGCTCAGGGCCGAGAATGTTGCGGCCGAGTTTGAGTTCGAGATTTGGCAGAACTGAACAAAGGTTGGCGTTGCCGCAACGTTCGCCGTAGCCGTTAATAGTTCCTTGGACGTGCATGGCTCCGGCTGAGACGGCGGCCAAAGTATTGGCCGTCGCCAAATCTCCATCGTTGTGGCAATGGATGCCGAGCGGCACCCGGATTTCGCTGGCGACCCGCTGCGTAATCCGCGTTACGTCGTCGGGCAAGCTTCCGCCGTTTGTGTCGCATAGCACGATCCGGTGCGGGTTGTGTGACGCAGCGGCACGCAGCGTGGAGAGCGCATAATCAGGATCGTCGCGGTAGCCGTCAAAAAAGTGCTCGGCGTCGTAGATCACTACCGGCACCCGCGCGGCCAAATAGCAAACTGAATCAGCGATCACATCCAAGTTCTCCGCCGGACTCATCCGCAGCGCGTCCGTCACGTGCAGCTTCCAGGATTTGCCGAAGATTGTGACAACGGGGGTCTCTGCTTGAAGCAGCGATTGAATGCTCGGATCGTCTGCGCATTGAAGATTCTTGCGCCGCGTCGCGCCGAAGGCGGCCAGGCGCGCATGGCCCAAATTGAATTTCTTCGCTCGTTCAAAAAAGGCCATGTCTCGCGGATTCGATCCCGGCCACCCGCCCTCGATGAAATCCACGCCGAGGGAGTCGAGATGCTCGACGATGCGACACTTGTCTTCGACAGAGAAATTAATGCCCTCGCCCTGTGATCCGTCGCGCAGAGTCGTGTCGTAGATTTCGATCATGTCGCTCATAAATTTTTCTCTTTCCAGTTCGTCTCGCTAGATATAGACCGCGGGCGCACTTTACTTGGATGTAGGGTAAGTGGCAGTTCACAACAGAGGCCGGTGAGAGCACAGAGGTTGCACAGAGAAGGGATGAGTTGAAATCTCGAATGTGAGATTTGAAATTTAACCCTCTGTGCCTCTGTGACGTCTGTGTTAAATCTGACTTGCTTTACATTCATATAAAAACCGCTATAAAAGAGAAAGTAACCGGCGAAACATGAGTAGAGTATTTCGTCTCCTTCTACATTCTATTGCCGGTCCCTGCATTGAAATGTAAAAAGCCATCAACTTATTTCATTGATGGCCTGGTAGAGCGTTTTCCGATGTCAGCGATAGGCCATCATGTACTGTGCATCCCAATGCTAATGGGTGCAAGCACGGTAATTACATGGAAGCCGATAGATGCAAGGTCGCGCTTCGCCAGCCGCGAGTATGGCCGGAAAAACCTATCTGGAGAAGTTGCTGAATACATTAGAAGTGTTTCTAACAGTTATAATCACTACGTGATGCAACGTTGTTTGTAACTTCGTGAGAAGTTCGCCAAACACATAATCTACATCCCCCGGCTCAATATGTATAATTCAATATTTTTAACGACATATAAATATCGTTAATGTGAGATGCGGCGGCCCTCGATCCAACCACGGGAAATTCGGCGGAGCAAGAATTTAGATTCGCAAAAAGATCTTCCGCCGGTACATCCAGTACAGTACTAACCACATGATCAACAGGGCTACCGCACCGACAATAATCGGCGCGAAAGGCTCTCCAAATAATTCAAAAACCCCCTGGCCGAAATGAATCTTTAGCGAATTTATGATGTACTCGGTAGCCACGTGAACTATGACATACATCGCAATCGAGTTCATCCCGACGACCAGAAACGGAAAGGCCCAGCGGCGATATCCCTTTAGATCGATCACGTAGTAAAACCCGGCGAGTAACAGCAGCACCCAACCCGTGCTGTAGATAGCCCACGTGGGAGTCCAGATACGTTTCACCAGCGGGCAAATTCCGAGTACATGTAACGCAGTGCCGATGATCAAACCCGCCACGCCATAAACGATCAGGGTACGAAACTTCTCCATCCCCGTTCGATCACTTCGCAATAATCCTCCGGCGAGCAATCCGAAAATCATGGTCGCGAGTGAAGGAATGAAGTTGAGTGTGAGATAGCCGCCGCCGTTATAAACGAACGGAGTTTGACGCGGAAAGAGATTTAGAAACCATTGGTCTGCTACATGAGCCAAGTTGGTATTCTTGTCCCAGTGGGCCGCAAAGCCGGTGAGATGATGAGGCCACTCGCGGGCAACTCCCACGGTAGCGGTGTCAAAGCCGGGTGCCGGAAGTGGGTATAAAGCGAACGCCGCCCAGTATCCCACCAGGATGATAGCGGCGGCGAGCCACTGAACTCTAGGCTTTGTCAGCCCGAGCAAGAACAGAAACATGTAGCCCAAACCAATCTGAGTCAGGACGTCCTCGAAAGTGAAATAGGTTTGTGGGGCGGATTGAGACCGTAGAAAGATTCCGAGGAAGATCAGCATCAAGGAACGATAAAGGCTATGGCCGAACATCGTGGCGAATGATTGCCCCTTCGCTTGTCGGCTCGCCAGCGAGTAAGGCAGCGACACGCCTACCATGAACATGAAGGACGGCTGAATGAGGTCCCACGGCGCGCACCCCACCCACTCTTTATGATCCAGCATGTCGGCGACGAACCGAGCGAAAGCACTGCCGGGAAAACTCCGCGCGACTTCCGGGATGCGCATGATCTCCGACGCCATGAAGATCATCGTAACTCCGCGAAACACATCCAGTGAGGTTAAACGTTTAGGAGGTTCTTTCGTTGACGATTGATTGATGGTCTCTACGGTTACGGATGGCGACACTTTCATATTCGTTCTCCTTAGCTTTACCCGGAGGGAGGACTTCCGGGAAAGGATGACTGACTCAAAAGTGACAAGTGACAAGATAGAAGCGATAAGTGATGAACTCCAATGCCTTAGACTCCGCGCTTTAACTATGCTTCATTGCGGTGAGCTTAGCGGACGGCCGCATCCGTATTTGTGTTCCTTGTAACTGTTTAC
>JACCTF010000774.1 GCA_013812565.1 Pyrinomonadaceae bacterium
CCGCAACACCATCCACCTCAACTACTGGCAGGTACAGTCGGTCACTCCCGCCCCGACATCCGATTACTCGTCGACACCAGCGGCGAAGCCCGCCCCCGCGCGGCGCACCCGGGCGCCGGTCGAGCGCAAGACCGATCAGACCGTCTACGTCACTCGCACCGGGGAGAAGTAGGGTAATGGGGAGCAACGGAACAGAAAACCGGTTTAAGCTACTAACCAACCTTACGGCAACTCCTCTTAACAGAGACCTCATCCCTATTTGCAAAAGTGTCTCGCACAACAAGGCTTTTTGCGAGACACTTTTGCAAACCAAAATACCAAGGAATTACGGTGTGCGAAGACTATTTGCAAAACTTATAAGTTCTGCGACGATCGTGAAATGAAGAGTTTGAAAGATTCATCGCTGCCGGATTGCTGATCGAGTACCGCCTCCAAATTATTTGAAGGTGAACCCTTTCTATGATGGATTCAAATGCTTGAGAAGAACCCGATCCTCACAAAAGCACTGCAAAACAGAGAAAAGTTGTAGTGTGAAGCTGGTTATGCCGGTTTTCTGTTCCATTGCTCCCCACCACCCGTCTTCCGGCACTCGCATGCCACCGGAAGAAGTCCACCAGCGCGCGCTCGTAAGCGCGGCGGCTATGCTCACTCGGCAAGCCGTCGAGCACCATCTCGATTGCCGCCGCCTCTGCTGCCGTCAACGTGCTAACAACTAAAGCCTGATCTGCCATTCTTACAACACCTCGCATACTTGGACTCAGACGCCTAGAACAAACTAAATCTAAGCGATACAATGAAACGCATGACGCAAGCCACCGCTTACGAACATGTCGTCATCAACGAGGCGGGCGTGCCCACACTCGAAGGCACGACGATGAAGGTCATCGAACTCGTGCTGGAGACCGCCGCCTACGGCTGGAGTCCTGATGAACTTCAGTTCCAACATCCGTACCTCACCTTGGGTCAGATTCACTCTGCGCTCGCTTACTACTGGGACCACAAGGAAGAACTCGATCACGACATTGAACAACGCCTGGAGCGCGTGGAAGAGATTCGCCGCGCGGTCGGACCCTCGCCGCTCGTCGCCCGCCTGAAATCTAAAGGTCTGCTACCGTAGTGTCGCTCACCCTGTACATGGATGTGCATGTGCCGCGCGCGATCACGAACGGACTCAGGCGACGCGGCGTACAAGTAATCACAGCACAGGAAGATGGCTCGGCGGAACTGGATGACCCGCCCCTGCTCGACCGTGCCACTGAACTCGCCTGTCCGCTCTACACACAGGATGATGATCTACTCGCCGAAGCGCACCGTCGCCAAACGGAAGGCGAGATGTTCGCGGGCGTGATCTACTCGCATCAATTGCGCAGTCCTGTCGGCAAGTGCGTTAACGATCTTGAACTCATCGCAAAGACGTTCGAGCCGGACGATCTAAAGGATCGAGTCGAGTTCATCCCGTTCTAACAAGTGCCGCCCGCAAGCAAGTTCCCTGACCAGCAAATAGCTTTCCATAAAGTTCCATTATCATAAGTTATTTTAGACCAAAAGGAGCTAAAATTTGGTGTCACTTTGCAAATTATCTGGCGTAGAACTTTGCACGTTATTTGGCGTATTCTTCCAGTATGATGATCTGGCCGGCCCTTGCAAGGAGAGTGGCTGACTACGAGCCAAAGTCTGCGAGCCTTTTCAACTGCCAGTTAATGCCCTTGAAGTCGCAGCGCTCCGGATCGAAAGCTCCCCCGACCCACTCTAGCATCTCCTCGTGCTCCGGATGAGACGGGTCGCCGATCGCGGCGAGAAAGTTCGCGTAGCCCCACACCCCGCCGCAATCCTCCGGCGGGCAGGCGCGTGTGCCAGCGGCGCACTGCGGATAGGTCACGTCTTGGCCGAGCGGCCGAATCTTCTCGACGCTGATCTCGTGCCGCCAGCTATCTCCGAAGTCATAGTCGTAGATGAATCGAACGTTCTCCACGGCAATCACCTTCCCGAGCGTCGTGCGATGCTCATCGTGAACCTCATCCAAGTATTCACCCAGCTCGAACTCTGGATCGCTGTAGTATTGCCCATCAATGATGAACTGATGCAGGTGGGAGTTCGTCCATCCCAAGCTCAACTGGATGATCCAATGCAGATCGCCGAGGGTTGTGCTATCGGTGACGAGCACTTGACGCCAGATAGGTGGATCGGTTTGACAGAGGGTGATCTTCAGTTCGTAGACTTTGTGTGCCTTCTTACGCTTTGTCCGCCGCCGTTCGGCAGCTGCTTCCGCCGCCTCCAACTGAGAAACGACGCGGTTCCAGATGGGCGTGATCGGCTCCGGAGGCACGGGATGGTGGTAGTGCCCGGCGACGAGCAGATACTTGGCCATTTCCCAAACGGCCGAGCCTTGAGCGCGGCGTCGCCATAAATGCTCTCGCGCCGCCTGCTCGACCTCTTCAGTGCGGTGGCGTAGAGCCGCGGCATCCCGCTTTGCCTGGGCATCGAGGCTGACTCGGTAGCGTTTCTTCTCAGCCTCTACGGCCTCGATGATCAGTGCATCTCCGTCCGCTGCTTTGCTGGAGCTGAGCCATTTCCAGAAAGCCTGTGAGCCGGTCGTTCCCCAGACGCCATTTCCGAAAAAGTCCAGGGGCAATGGCGTGTGCGTGTTGTACAGCGCGTTGAAACACTGTCCGACGATACGGTTTTGCGTATGTATCAAGCGCGT
>JACCTF010000843.1 GCA_013812565.1 Pyrinomonadaceae bacterium
ACAACTTTCTATCCGCGAGTGACCCAGTGACCAATACGCTCTCGGAGCCGTTGACTAAACGAGCTGAAAAAAGTAATCAATGTATCAGAGTCTAAGCGTCCACGAGCACATCGTGAAGTTCACAGGCTTGAAGTTGGCCCAATGTACATCCGATGCAAATCACGAGAAGCATTGCTTCGGTCAGTTGATAGCTGAGTTAAAAAGTATCCTGATGAAGAACACGAACGAACTGTGCGCCGTCTATGTAGACATGGGCACGACGAACACACGCGTGTGGTTGGCTGACGGCGACCGTGTGGTGTGGCAGGCTAAAGCTGCGGTCGGGGTTCGTGATACGGCACGCGAAGGATCTTCGGCGAAAGCGCGAACGGCGCTGCGTGATTTGATTACGCAAGTGCGCTTAGCAGGAGAGAAGATCACGTCCACTTCGGCCACTTGCGTTCCCTCTCATGTGATCGCCGCGGGGATGATCACCTCCCAACTTGGTCTGCGTGAAGTGCCTCACGTGCAGGCTCCAGCCGGTCTCGCCGATCTTGCCGCGCACGTCGAGCAGCATCAATTCCCGGATGTCACAGACCTCCCCTTCCTGCTTGTCCCCGGCGTGCGTTCCGGCCCGCTTCAGTATGACCGTGAGATTATGGGAGCGGTAGATGTGATGCGCGGTGAAGAAACATTATGTCTGGGACTGCTGGCGCTAGGTTTAATGCAGAAGCCAAGTGTGCTGCTCAATTTAGGATCACACTGGAAAGCGATTCGCCTTGACGCAGATGGACGCATTGCTTCAAGCGTCACCTCGATGGCAGGCGAGCTGATTCATGCGGCGCAGACTCAAACGGTTCTCGCCAGCGCAGTGCCGCACGAACGCCCCATGGAGCTTGACGAAGAATGGGTCGAAGCTGGTATGGCGGAACAGCGCCGGTCAGGTTTGGCACGCGCTCTTTTCTGTGTGCGGCTGCTTGAGCAAGCGTGCGGAAGCACGCCTGCTCAGCGTCTCGCCTTTCTCGTTGGCACCTTCATTGCAGCAGACTTGGATGCATTGATGGCTCGCGGTGTTTTGAACCTTGATGTGGCAGTTTATATCAGCGGCGGTCAAGCAGTAGCCGCAGCATGGCAACGCGCTCTGACGCAAAGTTCGGTATGCGCTATCGCTCTTACGGAGACCCAGGTGGAGCGCGCGCTATTAACCGGGTTAAAGTTTATAGCGACAGCCGCCGCCCGTTCTCTCCAAAGCCCTTGACGGCTGAAGAGATGTAGGCGAGATTTATGAGTCAAGTAATCGAGTTGAATCAACCTCCGAGGCATCGGCGATGCTGTATAACATCTGACATGATGCGACCGAATCTAGATCTCACCGCAGAGACGCAGAGCAACGCAGAGTGGGCGCAGAGACAAATCATTCAACTATTTGCGCCCACTCTGCGCGAACTCTGTGTCTCTGCGGTGAGTCTTGTCTTAGTGTGCCAAGCTCAAGTGGTTCGATTGAATCTCACCTCTCAAGCTCGTCGAGTTCTTCGATTATGTTTGATTCTGTGTGGCATGTGTTCACTCGTGGTGCATAGCTCAGCCGCCCTTCAGCACCAACCCTCACAGAAGAGAAACCTTCAAGGCTCTCGTAACGCTGTTCGCTCAAACCCGCAGAGTGCCGCTGCTCGCAATACGCGTGGCCTCGCGCTGGGCAAGCGCGGCGAGATTGATGCCGCCATCGCCGAGTTTCAGGAGGCCGTCAGGTTGAAGCCCGATTTCGGCGATGCTTATAGCAATCTCGGAATCGCATTGCAGCACAAGGGCGACATTGATGGAGCGATTGCCGCGTTTCGCCGCGCGGCGGAGTTGAATCCGGCAGACGCCGAGCTGCATGTTTCACTAGGCTCGCTCTTTCATCGGAAAGGTGATCTGACAACGGCCATCGAAGAGTTTCGCGCAGCCGTCCGACTCAAACCAACTTCGGCGGAAATTAAAAGTAATCTCGGCTATGTACTGGGCCAGGCGGGCGATCTGTCGGGTTCGATGGCAGAGTTTGAAAATGCTTTAAAACTTAAACCCGACCTGGCCGAGGCTCACTATTATCTGGGCGTGGCTAAATGGCTCGCGAATGATACAGCCGGCAGCGTCCGCTCGCTGCGCGAAGTCACACGCCTCAAACCAAATCATGCCGAAGCTCATTACTACCTCGGCGCAGCGCTGCTTCGCGAAGGAAAACCTAGCGATCTTCAGGAAGCGATAAAATCGCTGCGAGGGGCGGTCAAGCTCAAGCCCCAATTTGCCGAAGCTCATAACAGCCTCGGCATAGCCCTGCGTGAAGATGGGCAGATCGACGAGTCAATTGCTCAATTCCAACAGGCATTAAAGCTCAAGCCTGATCTTATCGAAGCTCATAACAATCTGGGACTGACGCTCCTTCAGCGCAAGAACCCGGAAGGAGCAATCGCCGAGTTTCAAGAATCGATCAAACTCGACCCGGCGAACACCGTTGCTCTCCTTAACATGGGACTCGCGTTGATGCAGAAGGGCGACACGACGGGAGCAATTGCCGCATACCAAACGCTGGCGGCGATGGCTCCCGAATTGGTGGCAGCTCACTACAATATGGCTCTCGCGCTTAAACAGAAGGACGATCCAGTCAATGCTATAATGGCGCTTAGGCGCACAATCGCTCTGCGCCCCGACTTTGCCGACGCCTATTTCACGCTGGGCGAGATATTGCTTCAGCAGTCAAAACTCGACGAAGCAATGGAAGCTGTTCGGACAGCGATCAAACTTAAAAGTGACGATGCGGGGGCGCACTTCGTGCTCGGACGTATCTTGCAGCGTAGGGGCGATCTTGAGGCGGCGATCACGGAGTTTCGTACGACGCTGAAGATAGCGCCCGGCAGCCCCGAGGTGCATAACGCCCTCGGCGCAGCTCTGCAACAGAACGGTGAACGGGAAGCGGCCGGCGCGGAGTTTAAGGAAGCGGCGCGGCTTAGCAAAATGAAGAATGCTCGCGAAGCCGCCGTACTGGCGACTAATACCGGCATCGAACGTCTCCGCGCAGGAGAATTCGATAGCGCTATCGAGAGATTTGAGGCTGCGCTCAAACTCGACCCTAATTATTCCGAAGCCCGCAACCAATTGAACACGGCTCTACGGAAGCGGGGGCGAATCAAGTAGCATAGAATCAAACTTGCCTCTCCGTCACAGCGGTTCGCGGTGCTGTGCAACCTCTTGTGTTAGCGCTTCATCTGAGGGCTGCTATTGCTTATCGACACGGTGGACATGTGATGGCTATAGCATTAGCATTTGACCTTTAATAAAAACAATAAATAAAGGGCCAGCACCGGTTCCCCAGTAACATGCGCTGGCTCTTTTTCCATGCTGAGAAGCGATTTTTCGATGAAAGATCTTATGACGAATTCAAACACAACAATCAAGAAGCTACGCCTCGGAGATGAGATTACGACCTATTGCGGTAAGTGTAAGGACGAACGGCTTCATGCCATAATTTCTTTCAGCACGCAGAGCAAAGTGGATCGGGTGCAGTGCCGCACCTGCCAGGGCATTCACATCTTTCGCGTTAAGCGTTCGGAGGGGGCCGCGTCACGAACTGTCAAAGGTAGTAGCGCGAGGTCAGTTGCAATAGACAATAATCTTCCGCTTCGGAACTACTCGACTAAGGAACGTTTTAGCGTCGGAGATCGCATTTCACACTCGAAGTTTGGAAGCGGCACAGTGACCGGGGTGCGAGACGGTAAGATAGACGTGCGGTTCGGTAAGGATGAGCGGATTCTCATTCATGCTTGCTAACAACTCAAAGTAACCCTACTCAATCACCAACACAAAGATTCAGGTGCGCCCTCTGCTGCTATGAAAATAAGTGGTGCGGACTGGTCAAGCAGCTTCCGCCAGATCCTCAACCGTCACCTTCAACCCAAGCGCTTCCAGTTGATGCACCAAC
>JACCTF010000067.1 GCA_013812565.1 Pyrinomonadaceae bacterium
GCTAACCGTATCAGGTTCAAAGGGTCTCACCGCTTGGTGACTCTCAGCCGCTTCAGATTAAGCGGCTCCCCCGTTACGTTCGATAAACTTTATTCCGGCGGCAGCAAGTCGCTAACTTTAATCTCGATTTCGGGAAAGGCAACGAGGTTGAAAAATCCATCCGCGCGCAGCACGCGCTTGTGGCGATAGCCTTCCGGCGATGGCTCGCGATAATCTTCAAGCTCACGTTTTGATAAATTCAAAATCAGATACTGTGGAACTCCAGCAGCAGCATATGCGCTGCCCTTCCTTTTGCGATCATACCGCAATGTTGATAAGGAAACCTCAACGAGCAGCAAGCAGTCTTCCGGCGTCGGATGTGCTTTTGAGTAGCTGTCGGCGCGTGGTTTGACGAGAGAAATGTCCGGTTCAGGTTCTGAGTGTTTGTCGAAGCGAACTGGTTCTTGTTGCCGCACGAGGCACTTGCTTGCGACTCGTTGTTGAAAGCATTCAGCCGCCGTGCCGACAGTAGCAGAGTGCAAAGGA
Source organism: Pyrinomonadaceae bacterium (assembly GCA_013812565.1). Taxonomy (GTDB): domain Bacteria; phylum Acidobacteriota; class Blastocatellia; order Pyrinomonadales; family Pyrinomonadaceae; genus JACCTF01. Next base: position 526 of record JACCTF010000067.1, read on the forward strand.
TTCTTTGGCCTTAACTTGTAAATTCTTCCTTCAAAAAGTTCAACTTGTCCATCGTCGTCAAAAATGCCCGCTTCGCCCATGCGGTAGTAATCCTCAACCGTGATGAGGCGTAACGCGGGTTCGGGCGCAAGGCTTTGCAGGTGCGTCGTTTGATCGCTCGTTTCCGTGTGTTCAAGAACTGTGCTCATAATTTCACCTTCAAAGTTTCAACCACTACTCCGGCGGCAGCAATTCAGAAACTTGGATTCGCACTTCAGGAAACGCGACGAAACTGAATGTTTCGTTGGCGCGCAAAGTTTTGTAACTGCGATAGCCTTCCGGTGATGGTTCACGGAAATCAATTAGTTCACTTGTTTTAAGCTTCAGCACGAGGTACTGCACAATTCCGGCTTTTGCGTAAGAAGTGCTCTTGCTGTCGCGGTCGTGCTTGAGCGAAGTGTCAGCCACCTCAAGCACCAAAAGAACGTCGGACGGTTGCGGCAAGCGGTCGGTGTACTCTTTCTCTTGCGGTGCGGCGAGCACGATGTCTGGTTCAGGCTCCGAGAGGTCATCAAGCACAATCGGATTCTGATTTCTAACGATCACTCTGTCGCCCAAAAGCTTGATAAAGACCTTCGTCGCGCGGTCAGTCGCCGCCGCATGTCGCTTACCTTTCGGACTCATCTTGACGACAACCCCTTTCCACAACTCTACGCGATCTTTTTCGTTGAATATATCCGCCTCGATCATCGTGTGATACTCGGCGACGGTAAACAAACGAAGCGCGGATTGCTGCTCTTGCGTTGCTGTCCTCGCTTGTTCAAGCGGCGGTTCGAGAATGGCAGCCATAGACCTCCTTTCGCTAAAAATAAAAAATAGTTTGAGTGCAGGATAAACGAGAAACGTTTCCGCGATCAGCCGCCTATGAAACTCATCGTCCGCGCGGGCTGCACAAATGCCGGATCATTGATGTAATGGCGCGGTTCTTTCTTCAGCACCACGCTTTCGATGTACTCGATTGTTTCCCGGCGCGAAGCAGTGCTGCGCATCACATCGCGCAAACTGTGTTCGACTTTCGAGAACAGACACGTTCTGATCTGCCCGTCGGCCGTCAGGCGAATGCGTGAACACGCGCCGCAGAATGGTTCAGTGACGGGCGCGATGATGCCAATCTCACCGGGCGCGCCGTCAGCGAAACGGTAGCGCGCGGCCGTTTCTGCGCCGCGCCCGCCTTTCACCGGCACGAGCGGAAAACAGGCTTCGATGCGCTCTCTAATCTCGCGACCGGAGACAACCATCTCAGGCCGCCAGTCGTGGCCTGAGTCCAACGGCATAAACTCGATGAAGCGCATCGCGATATTGTGCTCGCGTGCGAAGCAAGCGAAATCTCCAACCTCTTCTTCATTATGCCCGCGCACAATCACTGAATTGACTTTGATAGGATTAAGACCGGCGTGACGCGCGGCATGGATTCCTTCAAGCACACGGTCGAGCACATCGACGCCGGTCATCCGCTTGAACCGCTCGCGCTTGAGGCTGTCGAGGCTGATGGTGATGCGCTTCAGACCCGCGTCTTTTAGCTTCTGCGCGCGGTCGGGCAAGAAGTAGCCGTTTGTTGTTAGCGCAAGATCGTCAAGTCCTTCGATCCGGGCCAGCTTGCTGACAAGGCTCTCGATGTCGCGGCGTATCATCGGCTCGCCGCCGGTCAAACGAACTTTCTGGATACCTAAAGAGACGAAGATCGCAGTCGCGTATTCGATTTCTTCATAGGTGAGCATCTGCTGTTTTGGCGCGAGCGGAGGCTCGCCATGCGGAAGACAATAGAAGCAGCGGAAGTTGCAGCGGTCCGTCACCGACACGCGCAGGTCGCGTATCGCCCGGCCGTATGAATCTTTGAGTAGAGCGGTAATCATTGCTTGAGCTTTCACTAACAGAATCGCGTCCAGCTTGAGTAATATATTTTACAACCGCAATGATACGCCGCTTGCATGTGTGCTCCAAGCTACCACACTTGAGAGACGCGATTGATTTCTGGTGCGACCACTATTCAACAGTGAACCTTATCCCAAAAAGTAGAGAGCCAGGTAAGTGGTTTTATTCTGCTTAGTCTGAGATGAGCCGGAACCCTAACGCTACACGAATTTACCCGCTTACTTCTCGCCGCGAACTTCCTTTAATGATTTAATAAATTCCTTCGCGGCGTCTTCTGCCCACATCACTTTCTTCGCCTTCCAAACGATCCGCGGGGGGTGCTTGGAGTCCGGTGGTTGATTGAGGATAACGTACATCTCGCCGTACGGATAAGCCGCACCGAGCGACCGGCGATACTCCAGTAGATTGAAGAATAAGATGTAATCCGCGTCGGCGATCCGGTCAACCGCGCTGATGCTGTGATATTTCCTTATGTATTTATTTACCTTCTGGGCGATGATACTGAAGGCGTGGAGATACCGCCTGGTACGCCGCGGGTCTGCTTTGTAAGCATCAGCAATAACGGACTTGCCGATGCCGCGGCTGTCGATGACCGAACCCCTGGTCACTAATAACAGTACGCGCTGCTTATCTTTGAGTTCACTCAGAGAGCCTTGGACAACATCAGAATCGGTGAATGCGGCCCGCTCTTGCGCGCTCGCAAACTCCGTGCAACTCAAGAGCAACGCGCAAGCCAACGTTGTTCTCGCAGCACAATGCAGAGAGTTAATCTTCATGGTAAGAATGGTACGTCACCTGCCCTTCCACTCTACATCATCCGGCGGAACGTGCTGTGCCGAGTTCTCTTTCCCCGCATCCCGAAGCAAGGCGAGCGCGCGTGCGTTGCGCTGAAGCCCGCTGAGCTTGGCGCGTTTGATGGGGCTGCGGCGGAAGCGCTCGACGTAAGCGTCGTGTGTGAGTTCGAGCACGTCCGTGAGTTCGAGCGAGGTGGCTCCCACGCGCGGCTCGAAGCGAACTTCCGTTGTTGGTTTTTCAAAGCGATTCCACGGGCAGACATCCTGGCACACATCGCAGCCGTAGAGCCACCCTTGTTGATTGATTGCAACATCACGAGGCAGTCTGTCGTCGCGCAGCTCAATGGTCACATACGAGATGCAGCGATTGGCATCAACGACGCGGGGCTCTGTGATCGCTCCGGTCGGACACGCATCGATGCACAGCGTGCAGCTTCCGCAGTGATCCTCCACCTGCTTAGTGTCGTACTCCAACTCTAAATTAAGTAGCAGTTCGCCGAGGAAGACCCACGAGCCGTATTCACGCGTGATCACGTTCGAGTGCTTGCCGATCCAACCGAGTCCGGCGCGCACGGCCCAGGCTTTGTCCATCGTCGGTTGCGCATCAACGCAAGGTTTGCCTTCCGCCTCGGGCCACTGCTCTTTGATCCAGTGAAGCAGCGCGCGCAGTTTGCTGCCGACCACATCGTGATAGTCATCGCCCCAGGCGTAGCGCGAAATTTTCCCGTTTGCCGGATCACACTCGTGTTCGTGAGGCGTGTAGTAGTTGAGCGCGACCACCACCACGGAACGAGCCGAGGGCAGAAGCTCACGCGGATCAATGCGTCTTTCCACATCGCGCGCCATCCACTGCATCTCACCATGAAACCCGCGTCGCAGCCACTCCTCCAGGCGCTCGCGCTCAGAGTCGAGAGGCGCGGCGGGAACAATCCCGACTTTATCGAAACCTTCCGCCAGCGCGCGCTCTTTGATCTTCGCCGAAAGGAGCGCTCTGTGCCGTGGTGTACGAGGTACAACATTCATAAAGCAGAACTTTACCGGAACTATACACGAGGCTTCAACAGCCGGGTTCAGTAGCCATATGCGGGACGGGGACACTGGAGGATCGAGAACTCACGGCAGTGTCTGTTAGATGTAGCATTTTGTGAAGCCGAGACTGGGGTAAGCAAAGAGGATGAACCAGGGAAGATGACGCTGGTGCCCTACATTGCGCTCACTCTGCTGAAGCAGGAGAAGACAGCAAAAGGTTTCAAAATCAAAGGCGAACGGCTCAAAGTTGGAGGGGATCGAAGCGTATCTACGACAGGTGTTAAATACCTAAGATGCGTTTGCCCGACGTCGAAGATGGCACAGAGAATAACTCTCAAGCCTCTGTGGTTCTCTGTGATTCCTCTGTGTCTCTGTGGTGAAGAACGACTTCGTTTGATGCTGCCTCCTCAACCCGCTGCAATACCTGCCGACGATACCGATGCGTCACCGGACGGCGACGACCGATGCCGATGGCGTTTCTGGAGATGATCAACGTCGGCGGCAGTTGGCGGCGCTTAAATTCATTGGCCGGTGATTCGACCCGGTTCAGAACATCGTAGACTAAACCCGCAGCATGACCCGCTCCGATGATCTCCTCGGGCGTCGCCTTTTGCTCAAAGTAGAGTTGAAGCACCGGGTCGAGTTTGTCGTATGGCGGCAGAGTTTGATCATCGAACTGATCGGGCGCGAGTTCCGCCGAGGGCCGCTTCTCGATGATCTCACGCGGGATCACTTCGCGCTCGCGGTTGAAATGGCGCGCGACCCCGTAGACCTCCGTCTTCAACACGTCGCCGATGACGGCCAGGCCGCCGTTCGTGTCGCCATAGAGTGTGCAGTAGCCAAGCGCGAGTTCCGATTTGTTGCCGGTCGAGAGAAGCAGACGCCCTTCGGCATTGGAGATTGTCATCAGCATACAGCCGCGTATGCGTGATTGAAGATTTTCAGCGGCAAGCGATTCACCGCCGCGTTTGGGTTTGGTAAGTTCGAGTTCGCCGGTGAGCACGTCAAAGGCTTCCGAGATCGGATGAACTATGGTCGGCATCCCCAACCGTTTTCCAAGTTCACGAGAGTCCTCAATGCTCCCACGTGATGAATACGGCGAAGGCATCATCACTCCCAAAACGTTCTCCGCACCCAATGCTTCGCAGGCGAGCGTGGCGACGACCGCCGAGTCGATGCCGCCGGAGAGTCCGATCACCGCGCGCTGAAAGCGATTCTTTCTCGCGTAGTCGCATAGCCCTAGCACAAGCGCCTGATGAATTATTTCAGTGTCATCTCGTGATGGACATTCTTCACCTGGTGCTATCTGCGTTTCGCTATCAAGATCAACCGTCCCGATGAACTCTTCAAACGCGGGCGCTTGCAAGAGAATGCGCCCCGCGCCGTCAGCTACCACGCTCGCGCCATCGAAGATAATTCCATCGTTGCCGCCGACGAGGTTGACGAAAACCATCGGCAACTTGGCGGCGCGCGCGCGATGCGAAACCATTCGGCAACGCTGCCTGATCTTCCCTTTGT
>JACCTF010000852.1 GCA_013812565.1 Pyrinomonadaceae bacterium
ACGTCGGAGAATCGACCGTTGCCGTCATTGTGGTAGAGCGTGTTTGCGCCATGCCGCAGCACAAACAGATCCGGTTTGTTGTCGTTATCGTAGTCGCCCGCGACGGCGCTGATCCCCGTGCCTTTCGCCCCGGCATTTCCTCCAACATTCAAATCGCCGGATTGCGCCGTTGTCTCAACAAACTTGCCGCCGTCGTTACGCAGCAAACGCTGTGTAGAGACCCCGACCTCGAACAGATCAAGGTCCTTATCACCGTCATAATCAAAGAGGGTGATGCCGCCGCCGAGCGACGCGACAAGCTCGCGCTTCGCCTCCTCTGTGAAGTCCGCCGCTTTATAACGGCGATTCATCACCGAGGCGGGCGACTTCGCGTTGGAAGCTGGTGGCAGCATGTCCGCCGTCGCGTCGGCAAACGTTGCGTTGGGCAGACGGTTGTTAACTAACTCGGGTTCAGCGCCGGTTGAAATGACGGCCTCGGCGTAGCGGCCTTGTTCCAAGTAGTTCTGCCCGATGCTGGTTCCCGAGCCGCTCGCGCGTAACTCCTGGAAGCGCTGCAACAGGCGCTGCCCTTCTGCGCGCTGGTTGCTACGAAGATATGCCTGAGCCAAGCTGTAAACCGCCGTCATGTTATACGGCTCAACGTCGAGCGCGATGCGGTAAGCGGCGACCGCTTCAGGATAGCGCCGCTGCTGCGCGAAGAGCTGGCCCGCGTTGATGTTGGCCCCGGTGTCGCGTGCGTCGATTTTGAGAACGCGCTCGAAGGCAGCGACCGCTTCGTCAGTGCGGTTTTGCGCTTTAGCGATAAGGCCGAGGATGTAATGCGGTTGCGGCGCGCCCGGTTGCTGTTCGGCCGTCGCTTTCGCCTCGCGCAAGGCCGCGTCTATCTCGGGGATGTTGTAGAGCGCGATGGCGAGGTTGATGCGCGCGGCACTCAGCTTCGGATCAAGCTGGAGGGCGCGGCGGAAAGCTTCAGTTGCTTCTTTGTATTTGAACTGTTCGAGCAGCGCGACGCCCAGGTTGTTCTGGCGATAAGCGTCTTCGCGGGCTGCTACGGGTGAAGCACTGTCGTTTAGAGCCTTGCTTGAACTGCCGGCTTGATGGTTCGATTGGGTTCGGCCCGGCAAGGTCGCGGCCAACACGCCGCACAGCAGAACGACACTCGCGACGAAAAAGCGCTGGTAAGTCTTCATGGTGTTTTGAATCGTAGTGATACTGTTTATCGTTATGGGGTTAACGGCAATTCTCTCAGGACATTAGACGGAGTTCAAGTCAGGAATGTGTTGTAGATATTCTTTTATTGCAAGAGTTAAACCTCAGCTCTAAATGTGGATTCGGCCGCAGGGATGGAAGGCGATTCGTCGGAACCTGTGTGCCTCGTCGGTTGATGAGTAGTCGCTTCTTGAAGACTGGACAGAACAGAATACCTGGGGATAATTAAGCAAGCCGCGCTAAACGGATATGGTATCTACAGCAGAGACAGAGCAGGGCCGAGACCGGCAGCCATTTGACGGCTAACGCGTGGTGTCAACTCCTGACTTCTTTAACGGAAGCGGCGGCTTTGCTCCACTCACTTAATCAAAAGTTTGAGCAGTAGATGGACATCAACCGCAGGTGTTGTTTTGCAGAACAATAGCAACAGCCGCTGCACGGCCACGTCGCAACTATTTCCCTTCGTGTCAAAGGGATGAAAAGGCGCTACAGATGAAACCACCATCACTCCATACGGAAGCGGCAAGACTCGAAGCTCTTCGCAAGTATCAGATTCTCGACACCCTACCCGAACAAGCCTTTGATGATCTCACCTTTCTCGCCGCGCAAACGTGCGATGCCCCCGTGGCGCTGATTAGCTTTATCGATGCCGAGCGCGAGTGGCTCAAATCGAAGATCGGGATAGATGCGGCGGAGTTTCCGCGCTACGAGTCGTTCTGCACGTATGCGATTCAGCAACCTGATCAGTTGGTCGTGGCTGATACGCTGCGAGACGAACGCTTTGCCACAAATCCATTGGTCACATCCGAACCTCACATACGCTTTTATGCCGGTGCGCCGCTTGTCACCCCCGGCGGCTACGCGCTCGGTGCTCTCTGCGTCATGGACAGCGTGCCGCGCGAGTTGAACGAACGGGGACAAGAAGCGCTCCGCGCCTTGTGCCGGCAGGTGATGTGGCAGCTTGAACTGCGGCATCAGGCGTTCGATCTTTCCGAAATCAATGAGCAATTACGGCGAAGCGAAGCGAAGAACCGTGCGATGATCGCCGCAGTGCCGGATCTGATATTTCACTTCAGGCGCGACGGCACCTTTCTCGACTTCAAACCCGCCAAAGATTATGAGCCGCACTTGCCTCCTGAAAAATTTCTCGAACGCAAAATCTCGGAAGTGATGCCGCCGGAGTTAAGCACGCCGGCGATGAACGCAATCGAACAAGCATTGCGCAGCCGGGATGTTCAAGTCTTGGAATACGAACTGCCGCAAAACGGCGAAACCCGCAGTTTCGAAGCTCGCTTTGTGGCGGGTGATCAAGATGAGGTTTTAGCGATAGCGCGAGACATCAGTGAGCGCAAGCGGGTGGAAGAGCGCCTGCGCGAAAGCGAGGATCGCTACCGAGACCTGGTGGAGAATAGCCAAGACCTAATTTGCACTCACGATCTGGAGGGACGACTTCTCTCAGTGAACCCCTGGGCGGCGAAAGTTTTAGGTTATGATCCGAGTTCATTAGTAACGAAAAATACTCGCGATGTTCTGCTGCCCGAATTTCGACATCTGTTTGATGAGTACCTTGCGAGGATCCAAAGGGGCGGCCGCGCCAGCGGGTTAATGGTGGTTCAAACGAGCACCGGCGAGAAGCGAATTTGGGAATACAACAACACGCTTCGCATTCAGGGCGTTGCTACCCCAATTGTGCGAGGAATGGCGCACGACATCACCGAACGCAAGCGGGCTGAGGAAGCGCTAGGGGCGTCCGAGCGTTTTGCTCGTTCAACGCTTGACGCTCTTTCCGCGCACATCGCGATTCTTGATGAGACGGGTACGATCATCGCGGTCAATCGCGCCTGGCGTAACTTTGCCGAAGCAAACGCGGCGGCGTCAAACACTGTCGGCGTTGTTAACAACTATCTCGCTATTTGCGAAGCCCCGCAAAACGGAGACTCGGCACTAGCCACTGAGTTTGCCGCCGGTATTCGTGCGGTGATTAACGGCGAGCAGCAAGAGTTCTCCCAAGAGTATTCCTGCCATTCCCCCTCCGAACAGCGTTGGTTCATTGGTAGGGTGACGCGCTTTCTTGGCGAAGGGCCGACCCGCGTAGTTGTTGCGCACGAAAACATCACGGAGCGTAAGCGTGCGGAAGAGTTGCTGAAAAGAACTGTTTCGCTGCTGACCTCAACGCTCGAATCCACCGCCGACGGGATTCTGGTAGTTGACCTCGGCCGCAAGATCGTCACCTTCAACAAAAAGTTTCTTGAGTTATGGCGGATACCCGAAGACGCCATTGAGCCCCGAGATGACGAGGGGATGCTAAGTTTCGTGCAGGATCAACTGACAAACCCGGAAGCATTCATGAAGCGGGTCAAACAACTGTATGAGCAACCGGCGGCGACGAGCTATGACGTTGTGGAGTTTAAGGATGGGAGAATCTATGAACGCTACTGCCAGCCGCAAAAATTAGACGGAGAGCCAATCGGGCACGTCTGGGGTTTCAGAGACATAACGGAAAGGAAAACTGCTGAAGCCCGATTACGCCACAGCGAACAGCACTTCCGCGCGCTAATCGAAAACGCTTCGGATAGCATTTCAGTGTTCAGTGCCGATGGCATCATCCGCTACGAGAGTCCCGCGATCAGCCGCCTTCGCGGCTATGCGCCGGAGGAACTAATCGGCCGCCAAGTCCGCGATTTTGTTCATCCGGATGATCTGCCCGCCATTGCGAAGGACTTCGCATTCAAACTTGCCAACCCCGGTGTGCCCTTCTCCTTTGAATGCCGCATGCTCCACAAAGACGGCACGTATCGCTTCGTCGACGGCACGAGCGTCAACCTGCTGGATGACCCGGCGGTAAACGGCATCGTCGCCAACACGCGCGATGTCACCGACCGCAAGCAGACGGAACAAGCCTTGCGCGAGAGCGAGGAGAAACTACGACAACTACAGAAGATGGAAGCCATTGGAAGGCTCGCGGGCGGCATCGCTCACGACTTCAACAATCTTCTGACCGCCATCATAGGCTACAGCGACCTCAGCCTGCGGCGACTTGAGTCGGCTGATCCGGTGCGCCGCAATATCGAGGAGATCAAGCGGGCAGGTGAGCGCGCTGCGACCTTGACGCGTCAACTTCTCGCCTTCAGCCGCAAACAGATACTGCAACCGAAAGCGCTGAATTTGAATAACGTGATTCGTGAAATGGATGGCATGCTCCAGCGATTGATCGGCGAGCGCATTGAGTTGATCGATGAATTAGACCCTACCCTCGGGCATGTTTTGGCTGATCCCAGCCAAATCGAGCAGGTGCTGATGAACCTGACCGTAAACGCCTGCGATGCAATGCCCGAGGGCGGCAAGCTGGTTATCAAGACGGCCAATACCGATTTGGATAAACAGT
>JACCTF010000862.1 GCA_013812565.1 Pyrinomonadaceae bacterium
TGGCGAAGGACAACACTGACCCACAAATGTTTGTGTAACAGATCAAGCGGGGAATTTTCCTGCCCAGAGAAAATTAAGTATTTATGGAAAAAGGATTTTATAAGCTGATCAGTTCGAATTAAAACTAACTAAATTCATATTGACACTTTCTAAAGCCTCTTATATCGTTTCGTTTTCTATGGAGGTGTATATGAAGGAATACAATCAACCCGCAGATTTAATTTCAGTCGCGGAAGCTCGAAAACTTCTTGGCGTCAGCACTGTCAAAATGGCTCAACTGCTTAAGGATGGATTAGTTCACTTTTACTCTGACCCGCTTGACAAGCGTGTAAAGCTTGTTAGCCGCCACGAGGTTCTATCTCTAATAATGAGGGACAAAGCAGCATGATAACCATTGCAATCGCAAATCAAAAGGGGGGGGTAGGTAAAACTACATTGACCCGTGAAATGTCAGCATGTTGTGCCCTCCGCGGCTTCCAAACGCTTGTGGTTGACTGTGACCCACAAGGTAATCTCACTTCTTCGTTAGTCGATCCAGATGTCTATGAAGCGACGCTGTCGCATGTCTTGATTGAGCCAGAGGCACCTGGCGGTGTTAAGACAGAACCATTACCTCTGGACGATGCGATTGTTGAAAGCCCTATCGAGAACCTTGATCTAATACCCGCTGATATTCGTTTAGCGCGTTTCGAGATGCAGCCCGATTATTTGACTCACCGTTTGCGCAATCAACTCCGCGAACATGCTTCCTCTTACGATCTGGTGTTCATAGACTGCCCGCCGCAACTTGGGAAACTATTGACCTCAGCTCTTTACTCAGCTGATTTTGTCCTTATTCCTTGCGCTGCTGATGCGATGGGTTTGCACGGCCTTTCGGACCTTTCCTTCACTATTGAACAAGTGCGCAAGAACGTTAATTCGGATCTTCGAATGCTTGGCGCCGTCATAAATCTTTATAAGCCGCAACGTAACCTCTCTGCAGAGTCCAGAAGCGCTGTTGAATCTGCAATACGCTACGTCGGATATGTCTTTGACACCAACCTGCATGACTACTCTAAAGTTGCCGAAGCACCTTCACAGAAGTTGCCCGTTGTACTGTATGCCAAAACTCATCGGGCTGCTGATCAACTTTGGAGCTTGACGGATGAAGTTTTAGATAGATTGGAAATGCCGCGTCAGAAACTGACCGCGGTCAAGTGAGGTATCTATGGCCCAAACAAAACAAAAACCAGATACTTCTCTTCGTATCCCTAAGCCTAAGAAGAAACTTGGACTTTTTGTGCCCCCGGCTCTCAGATTACCTCACGACGATCTGATTATAGCCGAAGGTGTTTCAAAGCAAATCTCACAGGCTAGTATGCCTAGTCACACCAGTCAGGCTAGGCATATTAATGATTTGGATGGTCCCATAGCACCTAAACGCGATTACACTAAAGTCGCGAATTCAATCACTCGGCATGCCGTTCCAGATGGAATGTTCACTGGTAAGAGCAAGCAGTTGTATGACTGTTTGTACGCTATTACGCGCGGTGCGGTAACCCCATCTCGTACCGTTCGTATTTCACGACCGAAGTTGATGAAAAAAAGCGGCATCGGGTCGCGTATTACTATTGAAGCTAACATTGCACGATTGATTAACGTTGGACTCATACAGGTGCGACAAATCGCAGGTGAGCATGATGGAAACGAATACACGGTGTATCTTCCTGAGGAAGTATCTAATACTATGCCTAGTCATGCTAGTCTGACTACTACGTCTAGTATGACTAACTATGCCCAGAAAGTAGAGGGACTAGTCTGTCTAGAAAATAGTCAGACCAGGCATAGTTCATCTTCAATAGATTCAATAATTTCCAGCGAAGCTAAGACTTCTTTTAAGACACTTGATGATGAATCACACACTATAGAGGGTTTCATCCAGACAATTGTTGAAGCCGCGCGCTGTGTTGTGGGTGGGAATCTACCCACATCGAAAGAAGAACGCGAGAGATGGAAGGAGTTGGGCGACTTTTTAGCTGTCGAGTTGATAAACGCCGCCAAGCGGACAAACACTATTTCTTCAGTTCCAGCTTTCTTTGCTGCACATTTGCGTCGCCAACTAATGCGAAAGGCAGAGATTCAAGCTAAAGCGGAAATATCTAGCGACACAAAAACAACTGGCCCCCAATTGACAGCAAAAAGGACTGTTAACAATTCAAGATCTGAACAAAGTACACCTAAGCGCAAAACAGGTGTCAAAGCGAAATCAAAGTTCTCCCTCGAAGAGTGCATGCGCTACGCCGAATACTTAAACAAAACAGGCCAAGGAATCAAAAATCCCGGCGGATTCGCGATGACCATCTACCGCACTGGCGAAGCTGATGAGTTGATCGCAACATTCCTTGAGCCGAAGATCACGTCAGAAAAAACTGACCACAAGGGATGTCCACGCTGCTACGGCACAGGCATGGAAGTTGTGGAAGGTAAAGGCGCACGACGTTGCACCTACAATTGGCAAGCGGAACAAGAAACAACTACGAAAAAGGCAACTACTACATCAGTTGAATGAAAGGGGAAACACAGTTGATCAACAGACAAACAGGCAACTGTTTATCTTCACGATTCTTCATGAACGAGATGCTTCGCCGTGGTGCTATGCTCCGCCGCAACCGATTATGCACAGTCACATGAGTCAACTTCAGGACGAAGCCGCAGCGCTCACAGTTTCGCCTTCCGCTCACCAGAATGAGGAACAACAAGGATGGCTGACCAAGACACACCACCAGATCAAACCCGTCGCAATTTTCTCGCTGCTCTGGCAACAACCGGCGCAGTGGCTACCCTGGTGAATGCGCAGAACCCCAGCAATTCCAGCACTCCCGTACTAGTCGCACCATATCCGGTAGTTAGTCACAGACCAGCAGGTGAGGTCATCAAGATCATATGCACAGAGAGATTGTCGCCCGCCGAGGTGGAACAGATCCGGTCTGCGGGTAAGAACATCGAGTTGCGCATGATCGCAGACCGGTCGGAGTTGAAAGACGAGGTCGCGGAGGCAGAAATCATTCTCGGGTCAGTCGACCGTGAAACTGTGCTAACGGCGAAGAAGTTGAGGTGGGTGCAGTCCTGGGGCGCTGGCGTCGAAGGCTCGCCCAATGAGCTCATGGAGCACCCGTGTGTGCTCACCAAC
>JACCTF010000864.1 GCA_013812565.1 Pyrinomonadaceae bacterium
TTCTAGGCAAGGCAAGCGTAAGAAGGAGTAGGATCTCGTTTTCCCTGCCCGCGCTGGCTGGACACAAGTTCAGCCAGCGCATCCGAGCTTGGACGGGCTGCTCCACCGCTGTTGCGCGCCATGTTTAATGGCGCGAGCTGCAATGAGTCAGCTGTTCAGCTATTCGGTTAGGCAGTGTTGTCCGGTCGGCGGAGGGGCGAGACGGTTCGCCACTTTCCGGTTCCAAGCAACCGCATCCCATACTTTTCAATGACTCCAGACACACTACTCGCCGATCCCGCTGCCATCCGCCTCAACTACATCCGCCCCTCGGCCAGCGCCGTCAAACTGGTTGTAAAGACCATAGCGTCGCAGGTCGAGTGTCCGCGCTGTCGGAGGTCAACATCTCGTATGCACAGCCGCTATCTCCGGCTTGTCGCTGATCTCCCCTGGCACGGGGTCGCCGTCAAGCTGGAACTGCACACTCGGCGCTTCCTCTGTCTAAACAGTCTCTGCATCCAGCGCATCTTCTGTGAGAGACTCCCTACCGTCGTGGCTCGTTACGCCCGAAAGACTGTCAGTTTGAACGCCGCCTTGGAGTTAATCGGCTTCGCAGTCGGGGGCGAAGCAGGCTCTCGCCTAGCACGGGAACTTGGCCTCATAGTCAGCCCTGACACCTTGCTTCGACGGCTGCGCGAAGCATCAGAGATAAGTTCAACCACAACACGCATCATCGGGGTGGATGACTTCGCCTTCCGACGCGGACGTCGTTACGGCTCATTGCTCGTTGATCTTGAAAGGCACCGCCCTGTTGACCTGCTGCCGGATCGTGAGTCAGCGACGTTGGGTGCGTGGCTCAGGGCGCATCCCGGAATAGAGGTCGTCACAAGGGATCGTTCCAAAACATACGCCCGCGGCATCTCTCAAGGAGCGCCCTCTGCCGTTCAGGTGGCGGACCGCTGGCACCTCCTGAAGAACCTGCGCGATGCGCTGGAGCAGCTCCTTAAGCGAGTCCTTTCAAGTAAGGGGAGAGGTACGCGAGGGGCAGTCCATCCGCCCGAGGAAAGCATACACGCGCTGAGCGAGTACACTGAGCAGAGTCGCATCCGGTTACTACCACATCTGTTACGCCTCGACTCAGGAGGTAAGAGAGCGCCACCTCTACGCCCGCCGCCACCGCGCGAGGCGGCATGGATGCTGCTTCAGTCCGACCGGCTGAAAGATGAAGAACGGTTGGTATTAGAGCGACTGTGCTACCTCTTCCCGGACCTGAAGGCGGCTCAGGAGCTGGCGCTCGACTTCGCCCAGATGGTTCGACATCGCGCTGCTGATCTGCTCCCGGGGTGGTTACGCTCCGCGACCCAGAGTAAGTTGAAAGAGTTCGTCGGGTTTGCGCGAGGTCTCAGCGAAGACTACGAAGCGGTAAGGAACGCATTGAAGTACGAGTGGAGTAACGGACAGCTTGAGGGACAGGTCAATCGGTTGAAGTTGATCAAGCGGCAGATGTATGGTCGTGCGAAATTTGATCTGCTCCGGGCGCGGGTGCTTCATTCGCTTAAATGAAGCTGGTCGGTTAGAACACTGAGAGACTTCTATATCGGCATCATCAAATGTGCGGGAGAACCCACCGGATACGTTTTCGGGTAAACCCTTCCTTCATTACGTTCATAGTCTCGCGGACTCATCGCCAAATCTAAGCCGCTAACCATCGGCTGGAACTGCACCCCGTAAATGTTGTTGAGCGCGTTAGGTGAAACCGTACCTTTCTTTAAGTCCAAGAGGATTGAGACAAGTTTGTTGTCAAGAAACCACAGCCACGCATGGTCGATGCCTTCCGACTTTTTGAACTCAAGCAAACGGAAAATCTTTTCCTTACGTTTCTTCGTTATCCAAGCGTCAATCCGGCTGGGTGCGAGATTGTCCGTCTTATCTTTGGACGGTTGCCCTAAGACGCGAATGGCGTCGTCAGGTGTGCTCTGATCAAGAATAAGCCCGCGCCACCTATCGGGCATCGGTTTATCTTGTTCCTGCGCCGTGCCTAAAATCGCATGTGCGATGATAAGAGTTAAAAGAAAGGAAATGCGGGTGAGGCGTTTCATAAATGTTCCTTTAACGACCGTGCTTAACTTCCCTGTTCAAGCGCGCAGCCGCTCATGCTTACATCTGACAGTCTCCGGCTTACTGGGGTCTGGAAAGTAGTAGCCCTTCCCTTCACAGTCTGGACACTTGCTCACATCTATCATCGGATCAGGGTTAAGGAATTTCTCGACGAGCGCATCGGCTTCCCCGCTCCGGTAAATCTTCGTCGCATATCCTCCGGGATTGGTGATTCCCTGCCCTGTCTGTTTCAGGTGCGCGGCGTATCTTTGGCATTCTTCTAAACTGAATTTAGAACCCACACTCACACCTTCCTGTGTTGTGTGTTTTTCTTTTTGTGTATTTAATTTATTGGCTACACCTCGCGTAGGGGCTGCGTCAAGTGTAGCGGCTCCACGAGACAAAGGGGCTACACTACGCGGAGGGGCTGCTGCCGCTAAAAGCATCTCGAATTCAACGCCGCGCGCCTGCTGATTCAGGTTGCTCAA
>JACCTF010000867.1 GCA_013812565.1 Pyrinomonadaceae bacterium
GCTGTACCTCGCGCGCCGCTTTCTCTCGCTTCTCGCGCGCTTGCGCGGCTTCGTCGGTCAACGGTTTCATTACGGCAGGCGCATGGGTTAGAGGTGTTTCAGGCGCGGGTGACAACAATGCTTCGATAAGCGCCGAACGAATCTTTCGGTCGCTTGTATGAAACTGCACGGGTGCGCAGTCGGTGCACTGCGGCATGAGGCGCAAGTGTTGCCCGGGAGGTTTGCGCCGCGTGAATATCTCGCCCTCCGCGATGGGGCGGCCACAACTCGCGCAGAGAAGCGGGCGCAGCGCGCGATACACCGCGTCGCTTGAACCGTCGGCGACACGGATATGCCCGACCACTTCACTGATCGCCTTCTTGGTGGTCAACTCGCACTTCCGTTAGTTAACTCTTGCCGCGTGTCGCAAGAAACAGACACGCCTCGCACAAGAGCACTTCTTTACCATCGAGGTTATGCCTCGCGAGCGATGTGTGGGTCGCTTGCGTAATGGACGGCCCATGATAGCTTACTTGGCCGTCCGGCAGGGGGGACAGGAAACCGCCCGCCGCTTCGCTCGTGTCTTCTGCACGATTACACCACGCGCATCGTTGAGCTCTCTGGTCAGTTTCACCCATCACCCATCACCTCGACGCCATGCTAAACTTCGCGATTCTTCTATGCACACCGAGTTTATGAAGCAATTATGGTTAATGCAACTAGCCGATAGCGCCCTGCCAATCGGCGCAATGACTCATTCCTTCGGCTTGGAAACCTTAGCCGCAGAAGATCTTTTAACCCCTGACCAGCTTGAGCTTTTCCTACACGATTACCTGATTGAGGCGGGCGCGTTAGAGAGCGCTTTCTGCCGCGCCGCCCACCGCTTGATCTCCCCGCCCGATCAAACTTTTTCACGGGACGGCTGGTTAAATCTTAACCATCGCTTGAACGCCTTCAAACAGACGCGGGAGAGTCGGATGGGGAGCGCCACTCTGGGGCGACGCTTTCTGCAACTCGTCGTTGATCTCTCCGAATCGCGTTCGCTCGAAGAAGCGCTTGAAGCCGCCTGCCGTGTGGAAGCCCCTGTTCACCACAGCACGGCGTTCGGTTTGGCGGGCGGCGCGCTCGCGCTCGATGAACAAGCAACGGTGCTGGCTTATCTGCATCAGTCGCTTGGTGGTCTCGTATCGGCTTGTCAACGTTTGATGCCGCTGGGCCAGAGCCAGGCCAGCCGGATGTTGTGGAACCTCAAAGCGACGATCATCGAGGTTGCCAACTTGAACTGTGATGCAAGCCTCAACTGCAACGAAATAATCTATTTTACACCGCTCGTTGATTTGGGAGCGATGCGCCATCCCACTCTTGCGACGCGTCTGTTCATCAGCTAGATTGTCGCGCTGGAAAATTTATAACCGTGAGCGTTGTGGGTTAGTTATAACGATGCAGAGATTAGAAGCCGCGCCTGCGCCGACGCAGATTGAGCAACAGCCGCAAACTCTTTACAGCGTTTCGGGGCGGTTGCGGCTAATCTTTGAACGCGGCCATATCGCCGGTCGCACCGTGCTCGCCGTGTGCGAGCAGCAGCCACCGCTCAAGGTCGTGCGCGCTTTTCCTTCCGGAGATGGCGGGACTTTGATTCATCTGCACAATCTTTCGGGCGGGGTGCTCGGCGGTGATCGGCTGGAGATGATCGCTGAAGTCGGCCCGGAAGCTCGCGCTCAACTGACTTCGACGGGCGCGACCCGGCTTTATCGTAGCCGTGTGGAAACTCCTGCCGCGCTGCAAATCAATAAAATTTCGGTCGGCGAGAATGGATTGCTTGAGTACCTGCCGGATGAGCTTATTCCCTTCGCCGGGTCGCGCTACCGGCAGGAAACCAAAATCGAGTTGGCACAGAGCGCAGGATTGTTCTGGTGGGAGACAGTCGCGCCGGGGCGGGAAGCGCGCGGCGAGCTTTTTGATTATGAGTCATTGCAGATCAAGCTGGATATAACGGCGGAGGGAAAACCGTTAGCGCTTGAACGCATTAAGCTCGAACCCGGCAAGCGACCGCTCGCATCGCTCGTCCGGCTTGGTTCATACCGCTACTTCTCAAGCTTCTATATCTGCCGAGTAGGACAGAACGCTACCCGCTGGCTGGAGCTGGAAAAGCAATTAGCGGAACTCGCCCGGCAGCTAACGCGCCCTTCGGAAACATTGTGGGGAGTCAGCACGCTCGCGGCACACGGTCTCATCGTTCGCGCGCTAAGCGTCAAAGGACGCGACATCGCTTCAGGGCTGCGCGATTTCTGGCGGGCAGCGAAGCTCGAACTATACGGGCAAGCGATTGTTCCGCCACGTAAGGTAAATTGAAAACAGGAGAGAGGAGACAGAAGTCAGGAGTCAGCATGAAAACGGTTTCCGCCTTGCTATTCTGACTTCTGTCTCCTGACTCCTTAATTAAGGAGATTCCACTCGTGCATTTGACTCCGCGTGAGCAGGAGAAGCTGTTGATCTTTGTCGCTGCCGAACTGGCCCGCAAGCGTCAGGCGCGCGGCTTGAAACTTAACTATCCGGAAGCAGTCGCAATTCTTTCGGCGGAGATTATGGAAGCGGCGCGCGACGGCAAAACCGTGGCGGAGATTATGACGTTTGGCGCTCATCTCTTGAAGCGCGAAGATGTGATGGACGGCATCGCCGAGATGCTCCACGAAGTTCAGATGGAAGCGACGTTTCCCGACGGCACGAAGCTCGTCACACTTCACGATCCGATAAGGTAGAACCTACAGATGCATCCAGGTGAGTATTTCCTAAACGACGCAGCCGGGGAGATTCAAGCGAACGTGGATCGCCGGACAACGAGCGTGGTGATTCAAAACATTGGTGATCGTCCGATTCAGGTTGGCAGCCATTTCCATTTCTTTGAAGTGAATCGTGCGCTCCGCTTTGATCGCGCCGCTGCTTACGGCATGCACCTTAACATTCCGGCCGGAACAGCCGTGCGCTTTGAGCCGGGCGAAGAAAAGGAAGTCACGCTCGTCGAATTTGCCGGAACGCGCACAATGCTTGGTCACAACGGATTGGTCGGCGGCGCGCTGGATGATCCCGCGATCAAAAGCGCTGCACTACAAAAGCAAGAGGGAAACTGAGTTGAGTCTCCGCATACCGCGTCGCACATACGCTGATCTCTATGGGCCAACCACGGGCGACCGCGTGCGTCTGGCCGACAGTGAATTGATCATCGAAGTCGAAAAAGATTTTACTGCTTACGGCGATGAGATAACTTTCGGCGGCGGCAAAGTGATTCGTGACGGCATGGGTCAGAGCGGCGGCGCGACGCGCGAAAGCTTACCCGGCGCGCTTGATCTTGTCATCACCAACGCCTTGATTATTGACCACTGGGGCATTGTCAAAGGCGACATCGGAATCAGAGATGGCCGCATCGTTAAGGTCGGCAAGGCGGGCAATCCAGACACGATGGCGGGTATCGATCCTGTGTTGGTTGTCGGCGCGGCGACTGAAGTGATTGCCGGTGAAAATATGATCATCACCGCGGGCGCGATTGATAGTCATATTCATTTCATCTCGCCGCAGCAAATATACGAAGCGCTTTCAAACGGAACCTCAACGATGATCGGGGGCGGCACCGGCCCGGCGACCGGAACAAACGCGACCACATGCACACCCGGCGCATGGAATCTCGGGCGCATGCTCGAAGCGGCGGAAGCGTGGCCGATGAACTTCGGTTTCTTAGGTAAAGGAAATGCCGCGACGGGCGAGCCGCTCGTTGAACAAATCATCGCCGGAGCGTGCGGCCTCAAGCTGCACGAAGATTGGGGAACGACGCCTGCGGCGATTGATGCTTGTTTGAAAGTCGCTGACCAGTACGACATACAAGTTGCCATCCACACCGATACAATCAATGAAGCGGGCTTTGTCGAGGACACGATTGCCGCGATTGGCGGGAGGACGATTCACACGTATCACACCGAAGGAGCGGGGGGCGGGCACGCACCTGACATTATTCGGATCGCATCTTTCCCGAACATCCTGCCTTCCTCAACGAACCCGACGAGGCCTTTCACCATTAACACCATCGCCGAACATCTCGACATGCTGATGGTCTGCCATCATCTCAATTCGCAGGTGCCCGAAGATGTCGCGTTTGCCGAGAGCCGTATCCGTCCAGAAACCATTGCGGCTGAAGATGTGCTGCACGATCTCGGAGTGTTCAGTATGATCTCAAGCGATTCGCAGGCAATGGGCCGCATCGGAGAAGTGGTCGTGCGCACGTGGCAGACGGCGCATAAAATGAAAGTGCAGCGCGGCCCGCTCCCCCAAGATTCAGTTCGAAATGATAACTTCCGTGTGAAACGCTACATCGCGAAGTACACCATCAATCCAGCGCTTACGCATGGCATCGCTTCACATGTTGGTTCGATTGAACCGGGCAAGCTGGCCGATCTGGTTTTGTGGAAACCGATGTTCTTCGGCGTCAAACCCGAGATGGTTATTAAAGGAGGCTTCATCGCGTGGAGCGTGATGGGCGATGCCAACGCTTCGATCCCGACGCCGCAACCCGTGCTTTATCGTCCGATGTTCGGCGCATTCGGCAAAGCGACCGCCGCGACGAGTTTGACCTTCGTTTCAAAGGCGGCGCTCGAAGCAGACGCAGTGAAAAAGCTTGGCTTGCAAAAAGCAATCGTGCCGGTTGAGAACTGCCGCAACATCGGTAAAGCGAACATGATTCATAATTCGGCGACGCCGAATATCGAAGTCGATCCCGAAACCTACGAGGTTCTTGCTGACGGCGAACTTCTCACTTGTGAACCAGCCGAAATCCTACCGATGGCGCAACGCTATTTCCTCTTCTAAACATTATGCAAAACGAAAATCAGATGAGAGCTTTCCGGGTCGGGGTGGCTGGCCCAGTCGGCAGCGGCAAGACCGCTCTGGTGGATCAATTGAGCAAACAGCTCTGGCCGAAGTGTAATCTAGCCGTCGTCACCAATGACATATATACGAAAGAAGATGCCGAGTTTTTAATTCGACAAGGCACGCTGCCCGGTGAGCGTGTGCGCGGCGTTGAGACCGGCGGGTGTCCGCACGCTGCGATCCGCGAAGACGCTTCGATGAACTTAGAGGCAATCGCTGAACTAGAGCGAAGTCTTCCAGGGTTAGAACTGATCTTTGTCGAAAGCGGCGGAGACAATTTGGCCGCGGCCTTCAGCCCTGAACTCGTCGATGTGTCAATCTATGTTATTGACGTCGCGGGCGGCGACAAGATTCCGCGCAAAGGCGGGCCGGGTATTATTCGTTCGGACCTGCTGGTCATTAACAAGATCGATCTAGCTCCGCACGTCGGCGCGTCGCTGGAGGTGATGGAATGCGACGCCCGCCGGATGCGCGGTGACCGGCCGTTTGTCTTCACCAACCTGAAGATCGGGGAAGGTTTGCCGGAGGTTACCAACTGGCTGCGAGCGCATCTCGATACTCCGCCCGCCGAGCGCCGCTCGATCATCGATGCCCACACGCCGTACACCAAGCGCTCCCACACGCACCGTCATCCACACTGATAGTTGCTGTATATACATCGGCACGTCCCAGAGGTTGCAGGAATCGGACGCCCGATGAATCGAGTGCTTCTCATGTGTGCTACTCAAATCACCAGTGGCTTCGGGCAGAAGAAGGTGTCGACGGGGATTTAGCGGGTGCCTCGGCCAGGCGAGGGTTAAGCACGATGGCTTTGTCGTAGTCGGCCGCTGCCTCCTTCAGATTCCCCAGATCGCGCCTGACGATGGCGCGGCTGAAGTAAGCCTCGGCGTAATCGGGGCTGATCTCGACCGCCTTCGTGTAATCGGCGACTGACTTCTGCAGATCCCCCTGAGCCATCCAGACAGAGGCCCGGTTGTAGTAAGCGCCTGCCGCTCGGGGGTTAATCTCTATCGCCTTCGTGTAATCGGCAAGTGCCCCATCCACGTCACCCTTCTTCTGCCGTGCGGCACCGCGGTCCGAATACGCCTCGAAGAAGCGCGGGTCGAGTTTGATCGCCGCGGTGTGATCTTGAATCGCCCCGTCCAAGTCTCCTTTGAAGTACCGGGACATGCCGCGATTGTTAAACTGTTTGGCGCGGCGGCGGACGGCATCATCGCGCGGTTTGAGTTTGAGGGCGCGGTCGAAGTCCGCTATCGCCCCATCTACGTCTCCTTGAATTCCCCGGGCGAGGCCGCGATTGTTGTAAGCTTCTGAGAGGCGCGGGTCGAGTTCGATAGCTTTGGTCGAATCGCTGATTACTCCCTCCAACTCCCCTCTGAGGGAGCGGAGATAGCCACGGTTGACATAGGCCGCAGCGAAGCGCGGGTTGAGCTGGATGGCCCGGTCGAGATCGGCGAGGGCTCCGACAATGTCCCCTTTAGCGTGCCGGGCGATGGCCCGATTGTGGAAGGCACCGGCGAACCCGGGGTCGAGCGTGATCGCGATATCAAAGTCGGCGAGCGCACGCTCCATCTCGCCTTTGGCGTAATAATCATTGCCGCGCTCGAGGTATGAGGCGGCGTGGCGAGTCTGCGCTTGGGCGAAAGAGGTAGTAAGAACGAGAAGGGTAGACAAATAGAATAAGCGAAGCATGATAGACCTCCTGGAGATCATTCTCCGGGCGAAAGCTGAACGGACTTTTCCACGGTTTGTGGCATGGCCCCATCCGAACGCGCTGCACTGGATGGAGAGTGGCGATTCGTTGCTCATACCTTGAGGCCACCGGCGCATCTCTTAATGCGACTGAGGAAGCCTTCGCGCAGGCGGCGTTCATGTCCGCGGCTTCCCCGGCGTGACCTCTTTTTGCCTCTCGCCTCCTCAATGCGGGAATCAGGGCGAAAAGCGGTCACGTCATCCGAATCTTTTTTGCGCCGTCCCTGCGCCACAGTTAAGCGCCTCGGGCACGAGTTAAGTACCAGGGACAAAAGTAGGACTTACGCAAAAGAAGTTTAGAGTTACGCCTTG
>JACCTF010000077.1 GCA_013812565.1 Pyrinomonadaceae bacterium
TTACCGCCCGCACTGCCACCGCGCTCGCGCTGCGCCGGATGCTGCACGATGCCATTCCCACGGCCTCTAACCGTCGGCGCGCTTCGCTGTACGCGTTGTATGATGACCTGCTCCCTCAACGTTTCCCCTTCTCATCTGTTCCTTCTGTGCGTAACAAATTGAGCAACTGCTCGCCGACGCGGTAGACATTGCCAGCTCCGAGCGTAATCACCATATCGCCGGAACGAACTTCGCCGACTAGCATTCTCGCGATTTCATCAAGCGGCCCGGCGTAGCGTGCGTCTTTGTGACCGTGACTTTTAACGGCTTCCACCAGAGCCTCGGCGGTAACGCCCTCTAACGGGTCTTCGCTTGCCGCGTAGATGTCGGTCACCAACAGCACGTCGGCGTTATTGAACGAACGCGCGAACTCGTCCATCTGGTCTTTGGTACGTGAATAACGATGCGGCTGAAACAGAACGACCATGCGCCGCTTGCCGCCGCTACCGATTTTGGCGGCGGCCAAAGTCGCTTTGACTTCCGTTGGATGATGCCCATAGTCGTCTACAACCAGCACACCCGCTTCTTCGCCCTGAACCTGAAAGCGCCGGCCCACGCCGGCAAAGTCGCCGAGCGCCTGCGCCGCCGTAGCGAACGGAACTTCAAGCTCAAAGCCGACGGCGATGGCAGCCAGGGAGTTATAGACGTTGTGCAAACCGGGCACGTGCAGGTGGACGCACCCCACTTCATCGCCGCCGCGCTGTACTGTGAACCTCGAACCGAAAGCTTGATCGTAACGAACACCATGCGCCGAGACATCAGCCTGGGCGCTCAACCCGTAGGTGATGCGGCGGCGTCCGATCTCTGGAATCACCGCCTGCACATGCGGATCGTCAAGGCACAGCACGACCGCGCCGTAGAACGGAACCTTGTTAACGAACTGGGCGAAACACTCGTGCATATCCTGCATGTCGCGGTAGTGGTCCATATGCTCGCGGTCGATGTTCGTCACCACCGCGACCGTCGGCGAAAGCATCAGAAACGAGCGGTCGCTTTCATCCGCTTCGACAACCATCAAGTCGCTGTGGCCCATACGGGCGTTTGATTCAAAGGCGGCTACACGGCCGCCCACCACCACGGTCGGATCGAGTCCGGCGTAACCGAGCACCTGCGCGATCATCGAAGTGGTCGTGGTCTTGCCGTGCGAACCGGCCACCGCGATGGTAAGCGGCTTGAGCCGCATCAACTCCGCCAGCATCTCCGCACGCGCAATCACCGGGATCGATTGCCGCCGCGCTTCCACAATCTCCGGGTTGTCGTCGCGCACCGCCGCCGAACGTACAACCACGTGGGCCGCACCGACGTTCTCCGCCCTGTGGCCCTCGGTGAAAAGAACGCCCAACTGCTCCAACCGATCCGTCGCGCTTGAACGCCGAAGGTCCGAGCCTGAGACACGAAATTTCATATTAACGAGCACCTCAGCGATGCCGGACATGCCGATGCCGCCGACGCCGACCAGATGCACATGTTGAACGCGACGAAACATAACTTTGAGAACTTCAGGAGTCAGAATTCAGAAGGTAGACGGCCCCTTATATCTTTAGGTTTTATATTCTGACTCCTGACTTCTGTCTCCTGACTACCAAGTTCAGAATCTAAACTCCTTCACCAGCGTCTCCATCAAGTCCACGGTTGCACAGGCTGCGTCGCCGCGTGCGAGGCGGCGAATTGATTGTTCCATTTGCGTAATGCGCTCAGGAGCGGAGACAAGCGCGTCAATCTCCTGAGCCAATCGTTCGCCGGTCAATTCTTGTTGCAGGATCATGCGGGCTGCGCCCGCTTCTTGCATCTCCTCGGCATTGCGGCGTTGATGATCATCGGCGGCAAAGGGAAACGGTATCATCAGCGCCGCACGACCGGCGGCGATAAGCTCTGCGGTTGTTGTCGCTCCGGCGCGACAGATGATTAAATCCGCCCCCGTGAAGGCGGCGACCATGTCATCGATGTAGCGTCGTACATCCGATTGTTCGCTCCAACCCGCTTTCTCGTATCCTTCGCGTATCTTCTCGTAGTCTGCCTCGCCCGTCTGGTGCGTGATGTGCAGCACGCGTTTGTGCGCTGCAAGATGGGGAAGCGCTTCGATCATCGCTTCGTTAATTGCGCGCGCGCCTTGTGAGCCGCCAAAGACGAGCAGAGTAAAGCGCGTCGGGTCACGCTGTTTAGCCGGGATGTCAAAGAACTCGCGGCGCACAGGATTTCCGGTGACCACCGCTTTACCATGAAAGTAGTTTCGCGCGGCTTCAAACGAGACGGCCGCGGCGTCAACAAACCGTGCCAGCACGCGATTGGTCCAGCCCGGCAGAGCGTTCGATTCCATCACCAACGTTCGGTGGCGCGTAAGCGATGCCATGAGTAACACCGGTCCAGAAACATATCCACCCGCGCCGATAACAACATCAGGACGAAATTTCCGCAGCAGCCGGAGCGCCGCCCAGAAGCTTTTCGGCAACAGCCATAACCCGCGAAGTCTGGCCCTGAGGTCAACATTCTTTAGCCCGGCGCTTTCAATGAGCGAGAGTTCAAAACCAGCTTGTGGCACGAGTCGCGTCTCTAACCCGCGCGCCGTCCCGACAAAACAAACCTGCGAGCGGGGGTTGCGGCGTATCACTTCCTTCGCCACCGCAATGCCTGGGTAGATGTGACCGCCCGTTCCTCCGGCAGCAATCAATACGCGCATCTTCCGTTCAACTTCGTCGCCTCTCTTATGCTCAGTGTTGAGGGCTGCTGCCACAGCGGGACAACATAGCCCCGTGGGGCGAGGACCGACCGCGCATTTCTGCGAGGTCTCCGCTCCGGTGATTCTTTCGCATCTCGCTTTGCGCCCAAGTTGCGAGAACCTGCATGCTGCGAGATGTTCAACAACACGCCCGCCGCAAAAAGCGTCGGCACCAGCGACGATCCGCCATAGGAGATGAACGGCAGCGGAATGCCTTTGGTCGGCAGAAGCGCGAGCACCACGCTGATGTTGAACAGAGCCTGCGCGACAATCATCGTCACGATCCCGAGCGCAAGTAAACGTCCAAAGCGATCCGGGGCTCTGACCGAGACGCGCACTCCGCGCCACAGAAACAGCCCGAAGGCCGCCACCACCGCGAGCGCTCCCATCAACCCCAACTCTTCACCAATGGTCGCGAAGATAAAATCCGAGTGGGCGAACGGCAGAAAGAACATCTTCTGTTTTCCTTCAGCGAAGCCAACTCCCTTCACACCGCCCGAACCGACTGCAATCAAAGATTGGACAACTTGATACCCGGCTCCCTGCGAATCTTTCCACGGATCAAGAAAAGCTCCCAACCGCCGCATCCGCCAGGGCACCAGCACCAGCAACCCGAGCACGCCCACCAACGCCGGGCCGACCGCCGCCGCCAAGTGCAGCAAGCGCACGCCCGCGGCGAAGCACATCACCAGGCAGAGCATCGCCAGCATTAACGCCGTGCCCAAATCAGGCTCGACCACAATCAGCATCGCAAAGAAGCCGCTGATCGCAACGCACGGCACGAAGGTCAACCATAAAGCTCCTTCTTCACCAACACGACGTTCAAGAAAACGCGCAAGAAAGATGACCATAGCAACTTTCGATAATTCCGAAGGTTGCATTGAGAATCCACCAAAGCGGATCCACCGCTGCGCGCCGTTAATGGGTGGGAACGTGAAGACCGCGACGAGCAGCACTGCCGCGACCCCGAGCAAGCCATAAACTATTCGCCCATCACGCAGTCTTCGGTAATCAAAGCGCATCGCCGCGAACATCACCGCGAAGCCGATCACGGTCCACGCCGCCTGACGGACAACGTAGTGGTATCCGTTACCGTGTTGTTCTTGGGCAACAACCGCCGACGAGCTATAAACGACGACGACTCCAAACAGCGCAAGGCCGACCGTTGCCGCAAACAACCACTCATCAGCTTGTAACTTTCGGGACATAATAAACAAAGGATGAATAGAAGACTAAACCTCTGTTTTCCGTTTCATCCTTCCGCCTTCATCCTTTCCAATACTGCTTCCTTAAACACTCTTCCGCGTTGTTCATAATTGTCGAACATGTCGAAGCTTGCGCAGGCGGGCGCAAGCAGCACTACATCGCCGGGGGCGGCGGCGGCGAAGGCACGCTCGACCGCTTCTTGCATGTCGCGCGCGCGCTCAATGGGTGCCGCGTCTCTTAACTCTTTCTCGATTTGATCTGCGTCTTCACCGATTAGCACGAGGCTCCGCACACCGGCTTGGATTAACGGCGCGAGCGGCGTATAAGGTGCGCCTTTGCCCTGCCCGCCGAGGATTAAGACGATCTGACCTGCCGCATCATCGAACGCTTCAATTGCTTTTACGGTGGCGTCAACATTGGTCGCCTTTGAATCGTTGTAGAAAACAACGCCGCCCGTCTCTGCAACGCGCTCAAGGCGATGTTCGACGCCGTGAAAACGCTTGATGGTTTCGCGCATTGTGTCGGGCGAAGCGCCGCACGCGAGGCCGGCGGCGAGTGCCGCCAACACGTTCTCGACGTTGTGCAACCCGGGCAGTTTGATTTCGTCGCGCGTGAGCAAGACGCGCTCACACTGTCTTGTGCGCGAGATGATTTCACGCCCGCGCAGGAACAAGCCCTCATCGAGTTCGCGACGCACACTGAAGAAAACAACGTGCGCACATAGAGCGCCAGCCCAGGATGAAACGATCTCATCATCAGCGTTCAGCACCGCTAAATCTTCCGCCGTCTGATTACGGAAGATGCGATGCTTCGCCGCCGCATAATCCGTCACCGATTCGTATCGATCCATGTGGTCCGGCGTAATGTTCAGCACGACGGCGACGAGCGGACGAAACCGGCGGATCGTCTCCAACTGAAAGCTAGAGAGTTCAGCTACAGTCCAACCATCATCCCGTGCTGACTCAACGAGCGAGACGAGCGGCGTACCGATATTGCCACCCACCTGCGTATGTATTCCGGCATCACGCAACATCTCGCCGATTAACGTCGTCGTCGTGGTTTTGCCGTTTGAGCCGGTAACGCCAACCAGCGAGCCGGGCAAGAAACGGAATGCGAGTTCAATCTCTCCAATGACCTCCGCGCCCGCGCGCTCGGCGTAGCGCACGGGGATGCTCGTCGCTGGTACGCCGGGACTCAAGACCACAAGTTCAATCTGATCCAGCAGCCATGAAGGCACATCACCGGCGAGCAGCCCAACGCCTTGTTCCTTCAAGCGAAGCGCCTCAGGCGTCCACGCCTCCATCGGCTTGCGGTCGTTTATGGCAACGCGCGCGCCGCGCTTTGCGAGAAATTGTGCTGCCGCCACACCGCTCACTCCGGCCCCCATCATCAAGACTTTTTTCCCCGCAACTTCCAACGCTTCCATAACTTTCCTTACCGCAGCTTTAGTGTTGAAAGGCTTAGCAATGCAAATAGTATAGAGAGTATGAGAAAGCGAAAGACGACCTTCGATTCTTTCCACCCCTTCATCTCAAAATGGTGATGCAGTGGCGTCATCAGAAACAGTCGTCTGCCCTGTCCGGTACGCCGCTTCGTCAGCTTGAAGAAAGAGACTTGCAACATCACCGACAACCCTTCGATCACAAACACGCCGCCGACTAACAACAGAATGAACTCTTGCTTTGTCAGCACAGCGATGGTGCCGATGGCGCCGCCGATGGCGAGGCTCCCGACATCGCCCATAAAGACTTCAGCGGGCGGCGCGTTGTACCAGAGAAAGCCGAGGCTCGCTCCGGTCATTGCGCCGCAGAAGACCGTCAGTTCAGCGACCTCCGGGCGATGAACTAGTCCTAAGTAACCAGCGAACCTGGCATCGCCACTGATGTATGTAAAGGCGGTCAGCGCTGACACCGCGATGAACGTGGTGCTGATTGCCAATCCATCGAGACCATCCGTTAAATTCACCGTGTTCGACGTACCGAGCAGCACGATGATCACAAAAGGCAAATAGAGAAACGACCCTATGTAGCTGATGCTGGTGCGCGGGTCTGGGTCGGCGGTCGCTTTGAAAAACGGAATATTCAAGTTCCAGGAGTAGTTTGTGAATAAGTAAAGGGCAAGCCACACCAGGATCGCAATGGCGAATTGCGCAATCAGTTTCTGCTTGCCGGTTAATCCGAGGCTGCGTCGCTGAATGACCTTCGTGTAATCATCGGCAAACCCGATGACTGCAAAGAGCGTCGTCGCAATCATCACGATCCAGACGTAGAGGCTCGACAACCTAGCCCACAGCAACGTCGAGAGCAGCACCGATCCGATGATTAACACGCCGCCCATCGTCGGCGTGCCGCGCTTCGCCATGTGCGCTTGCGGCCCTTCCTCGCGAATCTCCTGTCCGACTTTCAAATTCCTCAGCGCCTCAATCACCTGACCGCCGAAGACCAAGGAGATCAACAACGCGGTGATCGAAGCATAAGCTGTGCGGAACGTAACATACTGAAAAACATTCAGTGCTTTAACGATGTACGCGCCTTCAGCCTGCGTCTGAAGGGTTTTGTAAAGCCACTCATAAAAGATGTAGTAGATCATCGTCAGAGCACAGACGCTAAGCCACAGAGGCGCGGCGACCAGAGGGCAGAAGGCAGAAGGCAACGCCAAGCTCTGACTGCCTTCTATATTCATCCCGTGCCTCTCCCGTCTCTCCGGCACATGTTGTTGGTACTAATTTCATAAGGTATTAACTCATCGCGAAACGCTCCCGTAGCGCTTCAATCACCTTGTCAGTTCGCACCCCGCGCGATCCTTTGACCAGGATAAGATCGCCCTTCCGCACTTCACCGAGTAGCGCCGCCGCTGCTGCTTCCACGGTCTCAAAAAACTGTATCCTTCCGGCATCCATCCCAGCCTCTCGTGCCCCTTCAACAAGCTCTCGCGCATGCCCGCGTATGCCCCACAAAAGATCAACCTTCAGGCGCGCGATCTCGCTCCCGGCTTCGCGGTGCAGCGCGGCGCTCTCCGGCCCAAGCTCCAACATCTCTCCTGCAATGACTATCGTGCGCTCCATCTTATGCTTGCGTGTCGATCCACCTTCCATCACCGTGCGCACCATGCTGAGCAGCGCGCTTGGATTTGAATTGTACGAGTCATCTACCACCGTAAATCCTCCGGCAAATTTCAACACCCGGCCGCGCATCTCCGAAGCCGTAGCCTCTCGAAGCGCACGGGCGATTACAGCCGGCGCAATCTCAAGACTCGTCGCCACTGCCGCCGCCGCAAGCGCATTGGAGAGATTGTGGCGGCCGGGCATCGGCAATTCCGCCACAGCTTCGCCGAGCGGCGTGTGCAGGCGAAAGCGTGTAAGCCCGAGATGCACGCTTTTGATCTCTGTCGCCATCACGTCGGCTTGGGTTTCAAGGCCGAAGGTGAGCACAGGCCCGCCGTGCAACTTGCGCATCGCAAGGACGCGTTCATCATCAGCGTTAAGAATCGCCGTTCCTCCCGGCTTCAATCCTTTAATTAACTCTGCCTTAGCGGCGGCGATGTTTTCAATCGTGCCGAGAAACTCTAGATGTACGGGCAGAACGCCCAACTCGACGGCGATGTCTGGAGGGGCGATGCGGCACAACTTAGTGAGTTCGCCCGCCATCGACATGCCCATCTCCAATACCGCCGTGTCGAACTGCGTGGGGCTTCGGCCCGCGCTTTCCATCTGCAACACAGAGAGCGGTAGACCGAGTTCACTGTTAAAGTT
>JACCTF010000892.1 GCA_013812565.1 Pyrinomonadaceae bacterium
GTCGACTTGCGCGGCGAAGGCTATGACGTGACGACGGCGCGCAGCGGGGCGGAGGCTTTGGTGAGCATCGCGCAAAGCCTTCCCGACCTTATCATCAGCGACATCCGTATGCCCGGCATGGACGGCCACGGGCTTGCGCGCAAACTCCGCGAATCCGCCCGCACCGCCCTCATTCCTGTCATTTTTCTCACCGCGAAAGACACCACGGCCGACCGCATCGAGGGCTTTCGCACGGGGGTTGACGCTTACATAACGAAGCCGTTTGAGCCTGACGAACTCCTTGCCGTCGTCGCCGGGATCTTGCGCCGCGTCGAACGCACGCACGCCGAAATCGCGCGCATGGTCGGCAAGGCTGAAGCGGAGGAACCTGAACCGCAGTTCGTTGACGAAGAGTTGACGGAAGCCGAAGCGCGTATCGCCGGTGCGGTCGCGCGGGGCTTGAGCAACAAAGAGATCGCGCAAGAGTTCGGCATTAGCGTACGTACGGTCGAACACCACGTCCAGCACATCCTCGCCAAGAAGAACTTCTCTAACCGCGTAGAACTCGCCCTGCACGTTGTAAAGCCTGGCGGGTTGGTTGAAAGCTGAAAGCGATTACCGTAAGTAATCTTTACCGCTCTAGCGCGTTGAGCAAAGCTCTTTCTCAGCAGTTGTTGATCTTCAAAGCTTGGCAGACAACTTTCGCTCTTGTCGCCACATTGTAATTCTTACTCCGCGCCGCCATCGGCTTGCGACGCGTTGGTCTTCCCGACGCGACGGGCATCTTGCCAGTGCGCTTGTGGTCCGATCCACCGCCATCAGGTAAAGAATGACCGCTCGGCTCCATAGCCGTTCGGTTGAACGGCACTCGAACGACGTTCCCCACGGAGTCGGTTCAGCGTCGTTTGGTGCTTCTTATATTTGTATGTCGAATAGTTGTACCGCCAGTACGTGATCTTCACCGGTGTTGAAAGTGGGCTCTCGCGAAGTTCCGCAATGTCTTTGAAATCAACATCCGCTTCGTTCAGCTTTGTTATCACGTCTCCCCGTTTTAATCTTGCTCGTTCGACCGGGGAACCTACTTCGACTTCGGTAATCACAAAAGCTAAAACCCCGTTGATGCCAACCACCATGATCGGTTGCTGACCCTGCCGACTAGCCGAACCGCTTCGATCGGGAAGCGTTCTTAACGGAACAGGCGTCATGGTTGCTCGGCGCTTTTCATGTTTAAGAAGCGCCCGATTGTACCGCCAGTAGATGATCTCCGCCGGTGTTTCCGGCAGGCTCAACATGAGCCCCCGCATGTGTTCGGTGGAGTTGATTTGTACTCCGTTCACACTTGTTATGAGGTCTCCGGGCTTTAGTTTTACCCGCTCTGCCGGAGAGCCTGCTTCGGTGTTGGAGACCAAAAAAGCGATAAACCCTTTGGCACCAAACATAGCTTGTGATTGCTGAACCCGCCGGCTTATTACACCGCCGCGAGCAACGCCGATCACCTCGGGTGGCAGCACCGGTGTGATCAGAACGGCGGATGAGGCGGTAGTAATCAATGACAACACGAATCGCCTTAAATTCATCAGCAACCTCCTATCCTGAAAGCGAGCGGCTCAACAGAGTTGATGAAAAGTTAAAGAGCGGAGCAGTCTGGACGTTCGGCCTTGTCTCGCAGGGCCTTTTTCATCTCGACCGATGATGCCTTTCGGAACTTCCTCGCGGACTTTTCTGTGATGACCAGAAGCGCAGAATGAGCAGCCGCGCGGCACATCTTTCATTGCCGTTTGTGCCATCACCTCCAAGTTAACCGCCTCGCCCGGCCGAAGAAACCGCAGGAATACCTATGTGGCGTAGGTATTAACTCCTATCTGAAAACGCCTAGGCACTATAGGTGATTTCACCTATGTGGCGTAGGCATTCATACGGTTGTTGGCGGTGTATCCCAACAGCTAACTTTGCTTCCAACGATTAACTTACAGGCGGCAACTTGCGGAATCATTATTTTCGCAACCGGCGGGTTGCCAGCAGACCGGGTAGCCATTAGACAAGGAGCAGTGGCATGAGCGTGGCGGTAAAGAATCAACTCTCTCCGTTGGGAGATCGCGCGGAGAAAGAAGCGCGTAAACGTCGGCGCGAGATTTTGCGAAGTTGGACGCTGCGATGTCCGCAGTGTAAACAGGTATGGCTCGTTGTCGGGGCAAGAGAGGGCGGGCGGCACAAGTGCAAATCTTGCGGCCGCAGCTTCACCGTCAAACCTCATCGGTGACGATTGCGTACGTTCGGCATGGGCGCACGATACAAATGAGCGGCGGCGCGATTGGCGTGTTCCGAGTCTTTAGCTAAAGGTCTTTTATTATGTCGCGCGAGGTAGTTACACGAACCGAAGAAAGGACGCCGAGCCGTAGGGATTACGCGACGGCGGGCGTCGTTACACTCATCGTCATGTTGACGGTTGGCTGTCTCTTTTATTGGAGGATGACAAGCCCGGAGATGAATTTAGCTGACGGGCCGCGGCTCGGCGGCGCGGTGCGCGCCGGTACGCCGGAGTTCGAGAGCTTGCGCGAGAGTATCGTCGTGGATGATTTGATTGCGACGAAATCGCCGCGTT
>JACCTF010000934.1 GCA_013812565.1 Pyrinomonadaceae bacterium
ACCTTGCGCACCCAGGGCCATGCGGATGCCGATCTCGTGTGTGCGTTGTGCGACCGAGTATGAGATGACGCCGTAGAGTCCGATGGCGGCCAGCAGTAGCGCGATGCTTGCGAAGACGCTGAATAGGAGCATCGAGACTCGGCGGTTGCCGAGTGAAGTCGAGCGCACCTGGTTCATCGTCTGGATGTTGTAGATCGGTTGATCCTTGTCGAGCGCGCGAACCTCTGCGCGCACCGCCGGAACAAGTGTCATCGGTTCAACGCCAGTGCGTACCGCGAGCGTCATCACTCCCCACGATGCGTCCTGACTGTGCGGCACATACATCTGCTCCTTGACATCACTCTCTAAACCGCCGGGTTTCACGTCGCCAACGACGCCGACGATTTCGCGCGCGAACTTCTCGTCGCGCCAGATCGTGATGCGTTTGCCCATCGGGTTTTCGTTCGCGAAGTGGCGACGCCTCATCGTCTCGTTGATGAGGACGACCATCCCTGACTGCGCCGTGTCCTGCTCGGTGAAAGAGCGTCCGGCACGAAGCGGAATTTGCATTGTTCGGAAGTAATCGGGCGTCGTCACCAAATAGCCGGCATTTGCGGATTCCTCGGTTGTCATCGGGCGTCCTTCGCGGATGAATGAGCGACCGACGTTGAAGTTTGTGCCGCCGAGCGGAAGGCTCAGCACCGCGCCCGCCGACTCGACGCCGGGCAGCGTCCTGATTCGTTCGAGCAGAGTGCGGAAGAAGTCAGCTTTCTGCTGAGGCTCTTTATATTTTGCGGAAGGCAGCGAGAGCTGCATCGTCAGCACGTTCTCAGGGTTGAAGCCGGGGTGGACTTCACCCAGCCGCATAAAGCTTTTGATCAACAAGCCTGCGCCGACAAGCAGCATCAAGCTGAGCGCGATCTCCGAGACGACGAGCAGGCTCCGCACACGATTATGTCCGTAGCCTTCCGTCTGGCTGCGACCGCCCTCCTTGAGCATGCTGTTCAGATCAAGCTTCGAGGCTTGCAGGGCGGGCACTAATCCGAACGCGACTCCGGTCAGACATGAAAGGATGATTGTAAAACTGAGCACGCGACCATCGAGACTGATTTCGTCAAAGCGCGGCGCATCGTTGGGACTGATCGCCACGAGCAGGTCAACAAGCCATATGCTCAGGAAGAGTCCGCAGATGCCGCCGAGCAACGAGAGGAGAACGCTTTCGTTAAGCAGTTGCTGCATGATGCGCAAGCGACTCGCGCCGAGCGCGTTACGAATCGCCATCTCTTTTTGCCTCGCTGTAGAGCGGGCTAAAGACAAGTTGGCGACGTTGGCACACGCAATCAGCAGTACGCAGCCGACCGCCCCGAGCAGCACGAGCAACGCGGGTCTCACCTCCGCGACCATCGCCTCCTGCAAACGGGTCAGCCGAACCGACCAGCCGGCATTCGTCGCTTCATACTCTTCGGCCAGCCGATTGCTGATCGTGTTCATCTGCGCTTGCGCCTGCTCAATTGTAACGTTCGCTTTGAGTTTCGCCAGTGCACTGTAACTGCGATTGTCACGCGGCTCTTCACCGGCATTAAGACGAAGCGGCATCCAGAGTTCGGTTTCTTCGGGGAACTCGTAACCAGCGGGCATGATGCCGACGACGCTCGCGCTCCTGCCGCTTACGTCAATGCGCTTCCCGATGAGGTTCGGGTCTGAGCCGAAGCGTCGTTGCCAAAGGCCGTGACTCACTATCGCCACGGGATCACGGCCGGGGTGATCTTCTTCCGGTAGAAACAGGCGTCCCATCGCAGGCCCCACGCCGAGCAGCGGAAAGAAGCTTGCGTTGACCGAAGCCCTTGCCACGCGTTCCGGTTCGTTGTCACCGCCTGCCAGCGCAGCATTGCCGACAGCGAAAATCGCTATCTGCTCGAAGACTTCGTTTTGCGCCGTCCACTCCACAAAGTCTGGTGCGGAGATGTTACTTTCCGTGATTCCCTTAGATGGATTCACGCCCTCCATCCAGATGATTCGTTCCGCATCCGGGTACGCCAGCGGGCGCAACAGCACTGCATTAACGACACTAAAGATGGCCGTGTTCGCCCCGATGCCGAGTGCCAAGGCAAGCACCGCCGTCAAGGTAAAGCCCGGGCTTTTCAGCAGCATACGTATGCCGTAGCGCAAATCCTGTAGTAATGTTCGCATTATGATGTTCTCCGCGATTGTTGTGGTAACAACTTGCCGCTGCTGCTGGTCTCTATAGCTTGACCGGCAGATGGGTGAAACCTAGACTGATGGCGCATGATGGTGAGTGACAAAGGAGCATGATGTTGTGACCAAATCTATGCAAGTGGACCTGCCGGATAAGCTGGCTGATGAACTGAAGCTGTTGGTCGAAGCCGGTTGGTTTCAGAGTCAGGAAGAAGCTGTGCGCGTGGCTCTTCTGGAGTTTGTGCGTCGTCATCGTGCCGAGTTGATAGAGCGCTTTCAGCGTGAGGATATTGCGTGGGCACTTCAGCACCAGGAATCGAGCAAGCCGTGAGGTGCGTTGTTTCCGATACCGGCCCACTTCTACATTTGGTTGAGGCTGGGAGTTTGCATCTGCTGGAACCAATCGGTGAAGTGCATATACCTGGTATGGTTGATCAAGCGATGCGTCAGCGCGAAGCGAGTTGGTTAACCAGCAAGCCTCACTGGATAGAGTTGAAAGTGCTCGTCGAACCTCACGCGACGGAAGCACATGCGTGGCAACAAGCAGGGCTGCTTGACGCCGGAGAAGCTGAAGCGATTGCCCTCGCGCGTCAACTTCGCGCCGACTGGTTGCTAACCGATGACGCCCCGGCGCGCCTGCTGGCTCAGTCTTTAGGCTTAGAGGTTCACGGCTCGCTCGGCGTCGTGTTGTGGGCCGCAGCCGTTGGTCATTTGACGCACGCCCAGGCGGAAGCTGCCTTGGATAATCTTGCCGATTCGGCATTATGGATTTCCGCGCGCGTGTTCGCTGAAGCAAAAGCCGCTTTAAATAAACTATTTCAATAAGCAAACTCATTTGGTTCTCATCCGCGCTTCGCATTTCGGAGTTTGCACCCAGTTTATTCGTACCGAAGCGCAACCATCGGATCAACCTTCGTCGCTCGCCTGGCCGGGATGTAACAAGCCAAAAGCGCAACGATGGTCAATAACACTGCGACGCACGCGAACGTCACCGGATCAGTTGCCGACACTCCGTAAAGTAAACTCGCCATCACGCGCGTTAATGCCAAGGATGCGAGCAAGCCAATCCCGATGCCGATCAATGCCAGCATCATGCCTTCGCCAATTACGAGTTTGAACACGTCGCCTTTTTG
>JACCTF010000087.1 GCA_013812565.1 Pyrinomonadaceae bacterium
GGTTGATAGCCAAACATACTTTCAAAATGCTTGAGCCGCTTTATGCAAACCGGCGTTGGACGGTTTCGCTTAACCTGAGAGATATTTGATTATGGAGAATCAAAATACAAGTTTAATCGATTTACGATGCGGCTCTTGCCAGAAAAGTTCTGACCAGAAAGTTGTCGCTGAATATAAGCACGTCATAGGTCAAGAGGAAGAATTTGACGGGCAGCCTTTTTACAACGAAGAAGAATGGTTGTTGAGAATTTCTCTTTGCCAATTGTGCAATACAGTCAATTTGTCAGTTGAGGCGATTGACGGCGGCGAAGTTACACTTTTATATCCCACTCCACTACCTGATTTAGAAGGGCTTCCTGAAAATATTGCTCGTGCTTACAAAGCGGCTCGTGCTGTGAAACCAATAGATGCAAACGCATTTGCGGTTCTTTTGAGGAGATTGCTTGAGTTTGTTTGCATTGACCGAAACGCTACCGGAGACACACTGTTCAAACAGTTGAAAGATTTAGCTAACAGAGGAGAAATACCGGGTCCTCTCGCGGATATGGCAGACCAATTACGAACTTTAGGAAATATTGGAGCGCACGCTAGTTTAGGAGAATTGTCTAGTGCCGAAGTTCCAATTTTAGATGACCTTTGTAGAGCAATTCTTGAGTATGTTTATTCTGCTCCGCACCGTGTCGCTAAAGTTTCAAGAAGAATCGATGAATTAAAAAATAGAAGGCGAGTGCCTTAGAGGTGTGTATCGAAAGCACCGTCCAACAAGCTGTTGCAGCGCGACTCGATAATCGCTTCGCTCTTATCTCGCGGCTGAACAGCAGCGTTATATTGCTTCTGTGTGATATGCAGCCATGAGTGAAGAAGGTTGCCGATGAAGAATTCAACGTGAGTCTGAGAGGGAATGCAAGAATGCAAGCGCGCCGTTGACCTCAACCCGCATAGCCGGGATGCACATCGCGCCTACGCCCTTCTGCGGTTTCACCTGGGACAACAGTATGAAGCCGTCGCAGAAAGCAAACGAGCCGGAGAGCTTGATCCGCTTTCACTAATCAACAATACGCTTGAAGGAATGTTTCTTCACTTCGCCGGACGGGACGACGAGGCAGCAGCAAGATTACAAAAGGCGCTTGAGATGGACTCGAACTTCTGGATCGCGCACCTCACGTTGCCGAAAGTTTATACCCGAAGGCGGATGTACCCGGAAGCCATCACGGCTTGCCGCGTGCTGCTTTTTGTTACTCGCCACCGGCATCTTCGAAATGTGTGATCATCTCTTTCGCCGCTTCTAATTTTTGCTCTCCCGAGCAACCAAGAAGGGTCTTGCTCTGCGGCGGCACATCCGCCTCGTGCAGTTTCGCTTCTATGTTCTCAAGTAACTTGCGTGCACGATCTTCTCTACTCAGGCCGGACCATTCCGGCAGGATGGTTAGCTCACGATAGGTCAAGCGCCAGTATTCTACTTCGCGAGGAGTATGCATCTGGCCTTCGTCCTGCGCTGACATTTGCTCGCTCACTTTTTGCCTTTCTTCTTGCTGCTCTTCCGGCTCGCTGCATTCGATGTTTTTGATGGCAGCAATCCGCTGGTGAAATCGTTAAAAGCCGTGTACGACGCTAGCGCTTGCTCACCCGCCAAGAGCGAAGCGGACAGCTCTTGCTCGACGGTTTCTCCATGACATTCAAATTCAACCGTGACCGTGCCTGGATTGTTCGGGGTCGGTGAGATAACCAATCTATCGACCGGCTTGTTGCACCGTACACAACGTGGAAAGTTAGCTTCTGTTGAAACTGCTGCTGCAGTAGCTGCAGGTAAATCGCTCATCTTTTGCCGCCTCTCTCTTACTGAATTCTAGACTACACGTTTCTTGGCGCAGTATATCAAAAGTGTTGTTACCGTGGGCGCATAGTCATTAACTCAAAGTGTTCAAGACATTGACATGTTCGCAGCCCTCCTCTGTGGCTTGGGTTAAATGAATATTTGCAATTCAAGATAACTGGGCTTAAGGTTCGTTCTTCTATTTCAACTCGAATAGACTGTCAAATCTTCGATCCGTTTTTTAACTGCCAAGAATAGAGTTCGGAGCTTCCCATGATGAATCAACGAATCTGCCCAACCCTTAAACGTGTCATTGCCTCCTGCTTGCTCACGCTGTTGCCGCTTCCCCTCTGCCTGCAAATTGTTAAAGCCCAGACCGACTGGCCCTATGTCGGCGGGGATGCAGGCGGGATGCGCTATTCCAAGCTTGAGCAGATCAATCGCAAGAACGTCAGAGATCTTCAGGTCGCGTGGACTTTTCACACCGGCGGTCTCACTCCAAAGATTAACACCGCCATCCAATGCACGCCGATTGTGGTTGAGGGTGTGATGTATCTGACTTCGCCGACTACCGTAGTCTTCGCGCTCGATGCTGCGACCGGCCGCGAGTTGTGGCACTTCGATCCGAAGCGCGGCAACCAATACAGGGGTCTTCGCAATCGCGGTGTCGCCTACTGGTCGGACGGGCGCGGGAATGGAGAAAGGCGCATCGTCTTCGCCACTCCTGACGGGCAGATGTTTTCACTCGATGCGCGCACGGGCCGTCCCGATCCGGCGTTCGGCAAGCAAGGCACAATCGAACTGCGCGAAGGCATCGAAGAAGATGTCGCAAACACTACTTACGGCGTTACGGCGGCCCCGGCGATTTACGAAGACCTGGTGATTCTGGGGTTCTCTGTTTCGGAAGGCTTTGTTTCAGCGCCCGGTGACATACGCGCTTTCAACGTGCGCACCGGCAAGGAAGTCTGGCGCTTCCGCACGATACCGCGTCCCGGCGAGTTCGGTCATGAAACCTGGAAGGGCGACGGGTGGAAAAATCGCGGCGGCGCCAACGCCTGGGGCGGCGTTCGGGTTGATCTCAAACGAGGGTTGGTCTTTGCCGGGCTTGGATCAGCCGCACACGACTTCTACGGTGGGGATCGCGCGGGCGACAATCTGTTTGCCAATTGTGTGGTTGCCCTTGACGTACGCACCGGCAAACGCATCTGGCATTTTCAGATTGTCCGCCACGATCTGTGGGATTACGATGTGCCCGCCCCGCCGAGCCTTGTCACCGTGAATCACAACGGACGGAAGATTGATGCGGTCGTTCAAGCTTCAAAGACCGGCCACCTGTTTCTCTTTGACCGCGCTACCGGCAAACCTCTCTTCAACATGGTTGAGAAGATGGTGCCAAAGTCAGATGTGCCTGGGGAGCAGACGGCCGAAAAGCAGGTCTTTCCCGTCAGCCCTCCGCCGTTAGTGCGTCAGGAGTTTAATGAGAACGAGATCACGGATGTCTCGCCCGAGTCGCACGCGTATGTTCTTGAGAAGATGAAAGGGCTGCGTTATGGCACGATCTTCACTCCACCGAGCGTTCAGGGAACAGTCGTAATGCCGGGGCTGCACGGAGGCGGAACATGGTCGGGGGTTGCCTTCGATCCGACGTCTAATCTGCTTTATGTAAATGCGAACGATATGCCCTGGACGATCTACCTTGCCCCCGACAAACCGCGTCCCGGTCTCTACTCCGGCAGAGGCATCAGCATCTTCAAGGATCAGCACGGCTTCCCTGCCGCAAAACCACCGTGGGCTAAGCTCATCGCGATTCATCTGGATCGCGGCGAGATCAAATGGCAGGTTCCACTGGGAACTTGGCCGGGGTCTGAGAAGCTCGGTTTGAAAGATACCGGCACTGAGAATTTCGGCGGCGCAATCGTCACAGCGGGCGGACTGGTCTTGATCGGCTCAACGATGGATGAACAGTTCCGCGCTTTCGATAAGGCGACGGGCAAACTGCTGTGGGAATATAAAC
The DNA here is from genome assembly GCA_013812565.1 of Pyrinomonadaceae bacterium. Classification (GTDB taxonomy): domain Bacteria; phylum Acidobacteriota; class Blastocatellia; order Pyrinomonadales; family Pyrinomonadaceae; genus JACCTF01. The sequence goes on from JACCTF010000087.1 coordinate 3,828, forward strand.
TGCCAGCCGCAGCTTACGCTGCGCCGGCGACGTATTCGATCCGCGGTCGCCAATATGTCGTGATTGCCTGCGGCGGGGGAGGTAAACCGGGAACGAAGACCTCCGATGTTTATGT
>JACCTF010000969.1 GCA_013812565.1 Pyrinomonadaceae bacterium
CGCTACAGGGGTCGCAGTGGAGCCCGTCTGTCTTCTTAGGCAATTCAGAGCGAGGACTGTTCGGCGGCACATCCTTCTTCTTCGATTTCCAGAATCGTCCCGGCAGAGGCAGTTCGTCGCTGATTAGTTCGACAGCGACTTTCGGGTATGCTTTCGATTGCTGTGCTGTCACGGTTCAGAATTACACCTTCAACGTCGGCCTGCGCAACGAGAATCGCTTTGTCTTCAGCTTTCGCTTGAACGGCATCGGCACCTTCGGTACAGAGCAAATCGGCCAACGTTCTCGCTGAGAAAACACTTGCTCATCCAAAGCTGCGGCGCGCCCCGGCACACTATTTCCCCAAGTGGGCTTTGCCCAAAAAGTCGGTTTCGTGCCCATACATTGGGTGAGTAAAATTGGACAGACCCTATATCTCGCGGTCAGTCGGTACTTTTTAGGCAAAGCCTCGTAGGGACGATGAACGGTGGAGTTTTGGTGTTGCTGCCGAACTCTTCTCATATCAATTAAAGCTTCAGACGGATTGGTGATTGTAAGGACCAGAGCGCCGTGGGATGCGGGGGAGGTGAACGACGCTCGACTTAATTATTGTTCTACTACTCTTGTATCAACTAGCTTCCGGCAAGCGCGCAACTTGGCGCTTCGAGCACGCGGGTTATTATTTACTTCTGTTTCGGTCGGTACGACCGCTCGCTTGGTCAGAATCTCTACAGCGCGGCGTGCGCCGCACAAACAAATTGGCAGACGCCGCAAGTCACATTCACACCCGCCCGCCAGTCGACGCAGTGTGCGCTTCACAATCCGGTCTTCCAGCGAGTGGAAGCTGATGACGACCAGACGACCTTCGGGTTGTAAAAGATCAATCGCTGTTTCGATGAACAGATCGAGTCCTTCCAGTTCGCCGTTGACGGCGATTCGCAGAGCTTGAAACGTGCGCGTCGCCGGATGTGTCCGCTCAGCCTGATGGCGGTAACCGACGGCACGAGCAACCAACTCAGCCAACTCGCCGGTTCTCTCGATTGGCCGATTCTGTTCACGCCTTTCAACGATCCACCGTGCGATGCGCCGCGAGCCGCGTTCTTCTCCGTATTCCCAAATGATCCGCGCGATCTCTTCCTCCGGCAACTCGGCGAGGAGTTCAGCTGCCGTCGGATCGCTGCTCTCCGGATCCATGCGCATGTCAAGCGGCGCATCATGCCGGAAGCTAAAGCCACGTTCGGGATTTTCAAACTGCAACGAAGAAACACCCAGGTCGGCCAACACCCCGCTTGCTTCGCTTTCACCCGTCTCCTCAAGCACTCGCTTGATGTCGCGAAAGTTTGCGTGGCGAACGCGGAACCGTTCGCCGAATCTGGTCAACCGCGCGCTTGCTGTTTCAATCGCCGCGCGGTCGCGGTCAATCCCTAAAGCGCGCGCTTCCGTCGATGCTTCTAAAAGGGCTTCGCTGTGTCCGCCCAATCCGAGCGTCGCATCCACAAAGAGACCACCGCGCTGCGGCGCAAGTAACTCGGTTGCTTCTTGTAGCAACACGGAGCGATGGACGACGTCCAAGCCCCCCTTGGTCTTATCGTTTACCACCGCTCCGTGATCTTGTTCAAAGAACGACTAAAAAGTGATGAGTGATGAGCACTCAGTGATGAGTAAAGCGGCAAGCAGCAAGGTTTTGTTTTCGACTCATTGCTCATCACTTTTATATGCCTAATCGGGCGATTTGCGCTTCGTCTTCTTCAGTATATGGGTCTGTGAGAAGACGCTGCTGGAATTGTTCTAGCTCCCATACTTCGAGGTAGTTCAAGTAACCGAGCACCGCAACATCACCCATGACACCGGCACTACGTCGTAGCAGCGGATGAATCAACACGCGCCCTTGATTATCCATCGTCGCCTGCTGCCCGTAATAGTTTGCCCGGTCAAGGAACCGTCGCCTGGCCGGATCCATCGAAGGCAACAAGGCCAGCCGCTGCTCAATCGATTCCCACTCGGGTAAGGGGTAGATACGTACGCACTCACCGGTCAAACTTGTTACGTAAACCTCTGCGCCATGTTGATCTTCAATGTAGCGTCGAAAGGCGGTTGGTACTTTCAAACGCCCTTTGGAATCCATGCGCGCCGTGTAATTTCCTCTCAACATGGGACTTTGGCGAACAACTTAGTGGGCGACCTGCTTAAACCTTCGAGTAGAACTTTAACATTTGGCTCCAAGCTGCTCTCTTGAGTCCACTTCGAACCACTTTTCTCCACTCGCCGCGCATACTACGCCCGTCTTCTTAAGCATGTCAAGAATAAAAACAGCCTTCACCTTGAGAAATCTTAAGCACGAAATGGTGTACTCCTCATCATGTGCATCATTGGCGTTTTGTAGCCAATCAGTTATTGCATCCTGTATAGTGGCGCGTCATGCTTGCTTCTATCATCCGTCAGCCTGTAACGTCCTAATCACAGATGATTATGGCGTGGCTTTTACTATTTGGTGTGCTGGCGGCGTCAGCAAACATTGTTGGCGGATTAATGCTCACCACCTCTATTTCTTTCATTCGTGACCTGCGCTTTCTCAAATATCTTATTGCTTTAGGAGCAGGCTTTATGCTCGCCGCAGTCTTTATCGAGATTGTGCCTGAAGTCGTCACTTTATGGACTGTCGGGCAAGCTCAGAACGAAGTAGCGCGGGGGGTGCTGGGAGCCATGACGCTGCTGCTGGCGGGCTATCTGCTGATCCACCTTTTTGAGCACACGATTGCTCCACATTTTCACTTTGGCGCAGAGATGCACCGCGAAACAGTGATCCGGCCCGGAGTTGCACACACGGCGATTAGCGGGCTTTCGATTCACACCTTTTTCGACGGAGCATCAATCGCCGCCGCCTTCCTCGTCAACTTCAAAGCTGGGTTGCTAATCTCCATTGCAATCTTGCTGCACAAAATACCCGAAGGATTTACGGCGGCCTCGATCATGCTTGCCGCAGGCCGTTCATCACGGCAAGCGCTTTTGGCAGCGTCGGTGATTGGCACGGCAACGTTGGCCGGTGTGCTCAGCGTTGTGCTGCTTCAGAGCAGAATCGACAAGGCCGTGATGTACGCGCTTCCCTTTTCAGCAGGCGTCA
>JACCTF010000970.1 GCA_013812565.1 Pyrinomonadaceae bacterium
GGCATTTACTGACATCTAGCATCTGACCTCTGACATCTGCTTTTATGCATAAGACTGGTGGAGATTCCGATGATGCCGAAGGGCGTTGAGCAGTCCCGTAAACCTGTTATCGCCGGTAATTGGAAGATGCATAAGCTGAGTGCGGATGCGGTGGCAACCGCACTCAGCTTGCGCTCACTCGTCGCGAATGCGAATCACTGCGAGGTGGTGATTGCGCCGGTATTCACTGCGTTGAAGACGGTGGCGGATCGGCTCGAAGGCTCTAACATACACATCTCCGCGCAAGATTGCGCGCCAGAGGCAAAGCACGGTGCGCACACAGGCGAAGTAGCCGCCGACATGCTGCGCGACGCTGGAGCGACCTATGTGATCGTTGGTCATTCCGAGCGGCGTCAGCACTATTCCGAAACCGATACGTTCGTTCAGCGCAAAACACGAGCCGCCATTGCCGCCGGGTTAACGGTGATTATGTGTGTCGGCGAAACGCTGGAGCAGCGCGAAGCGGGCAATGCTGAGCAGGTAGTAAAAGGGCAGTTAGAGGGCGGTTTGCGTGAGTTGACAGTCACGGACCTCGTCCGTATCATCGTCGCCTACGAGCCGGTCTGGGCCATCGGCACCGGACGCACCGCGACGCCGGAACAAGCGCAAGAGATGCATGCTTTTATCCGGCGCGTTTTCGCGGAAGGGCATGGACAAGATGCCGGTAATAACCTCCGCATTCTTTACGGAGGTTCGGTCAAACCAGATAACATTGCCGGGTTGATGCGGCAGTCGGACATAGACGGAGCACTCGTGGGCGGAGCTAGTCTCGATCCTGAAGTGTTTGCGCAAATAGTTAACTACGACAGGTAAAGTGCAGGAGGCGAGCGTTTGCTGACATACGTTTTATACGGGCTATATATTTTGGCGTGTGTGGCGCTGGTGCTCTCTGTGCTATTGCAGCCGGGCAAAGCAGATGCCGGAGCGCTCTTCACAAGCTCGGTTTCAAGCACCACCTTTGGCCCGCGCGGCACGCAGACGTTGCTCGCAAAGATCACGATCGGCGCCGCTGCGCTGTTTTTGCTGATCGCCCTGATGTTGTCGCTACCTGCCCTAACAGGAACGCGCTCGGTGTTGCAAACAGAGTCGGAGTCGGGCACATCGCCTGCGCCATCAACTACGGTAACGCAGCCGCCACAAAGTGCCGAGACGCCCGCTGCTTCGCCGGCAGCAAGCGACGCTCCTGCAACAAATCCTGATGCTGCTACGACGAACCCAGCGCCGACCGGCAATCCGCAAGGTGAAGCGTCGCCGGAGACGAGGTAGCGATATTTTCAGCCTACAAAAGCTGTACTGTGCATTGGGCGCTGGTTGTTAAGAACATAAAAGCCGAAGTGGCGGAATTGGTAGACGCGCACGTTTGAGGGGCGTGTGAGGTAACTCGTGGGGGTTCGAGTCCCCCCTTCGGCACCAAATCAATGTTCGGGTATTCGCCTGTTTGCGCGGTTACCCGATTTTTATTGCCTTTATAGCCTCAATGTCGTTAACACACGAGGATAAGTTTGGTTCGTAACGCTTTGATTCAATGTGCATGAGAAGCACAAATAAGCGTTACTTCATTCACTGGCTTACTGCACGGTGCATAGAGGAACATGCCATGTCCAACACCCGCATCGCTTCCTATGTTGAAGAAAACGCTGCTCGCTTCATCGACGAACTGAAGGCGCTCGTCCGCATCCCGAGCGTCAGCACGCTGCATGAACATAAGGGCGATGTGCGCCAGGCCGCCGAGTTTCTCGTCGCACAGTTGCGCGAGCAAGTCGGCATGAACATCGTTGAACTCGTCGAAACCGCAGGCCAGCCGCTGGTTTACGCAGAGCATCTCGGCGCTCCCGGCAAGCCGACAATCTTGATCTATGGGCACTATGACGTTCAGCCCGCCGACCCCGTGGAGTTGTGGCGCACGCCGCCGTTCGAGCCGACCGTCGAGGGCGAAGATTTGCGAGGGCGTGGCGCGGTAGATGACAAAGGACCGATGTTCGCGACTATCAAGGCGCTTGAGACCCTCATGCGTGTTGAAGGAGCGCTTCCCGTCAACGTTAAAGTTCTCATCGAGGGTGAAGAGGAGAGCGGCGGCGAGTCAATCGAGGCTTACGTCAAAGCTCACCCGGAGCGTTTACAGGCCGATTGCGTGCTCGTGCTTGATACGGGGATGGTTGAGCGCGGTGTGCCGACGATCAGCTACGGACTACGCGGCATCGCCTACGCCGAGATCGTCGCCCGTGGCGCGAGTCAAGACCTTCACTCAGGCGTGTACGGCGGCATTGCGCCGAACCCGCTTCAGACACTCGCTTGGGTGTTGACAGATTTGAAAGGGCGAGACAGCAGAGTCAATCTGCCGGGACTCTATGAGATGATGCAGCCGCTCGCCCCCAAAGAACAGGCTGCACTTGCACGACAATCGAAATTACAGGAACGCGAGTTGATGACATCCGGCGGCTTGAGCGTTCTGCCGGGGGAAGAAGGGTTCAGCGTCGCTGAGCGCGCCGCCGCACGCCCGACCTTTGAGGTTCACGGCATTCGCGGCGGCTTCACCGGCGAGGGCGCGAAGACGGTCATTCCGGCTGAAGCAACCGCTAAGGTCAGCCTGCGACTTGTACCGGGGCAGAAGCCGGAGACGGTGTTGGAACTGCTCGCCCGGCGAGTTCGTGAACTCGCGTCGCCCGGCATCGCTCTAGAGGTGCGACCTTTACATGGCGGAGATGGGGCACTGCTTCCATTGGATTCCCCCGTACTAAAGATTGCCGCCGCCGCGCTTGAAGAGGAGTTCGGGCGAGAGGTCGCATTCATGCGCGAGGGCGGTTCGATTCCTGTGGTAGCGCTGTTTGATTCGGTGCTGCACGCACCAATCGTAATGCTCGGCTTCAGTCTGCCTGACGACAATGTCCACGCACCGAACGAAAAGTTCTACCTGCCGAACTACTACGCGGCGATCCGCACGGTGGCAACTTTCCTCAAGCGTTTGTGACAAGCAGAGGGGCCTCAGTGATTTAGAAGTCGCCGTTCTGCTCAGAAGGGCGATGTGGATGTTCGAATTGGCTTTTTGCACGGCTTTTTGTTTACACTCCCCGCACTATCTAACATCACTCGCACTATGTTGCGATTTCTTTGGAGACTCTGAACAATGCGAATCTCAAGAATGTGTCTGCTGATTTTACTCTTCGGCTTCAGTATCTCTCTGCTTGCTCAAGAACGCGGGAGAGGGAAGTGGGTAGCTCTGTGTAACGGAAAGGACTTGAGCGGGTGGAAGAACCACGGCGACGAGAAATGGGTCGTCGAAGGC
>JACCTF010001005.1 GCA_013812565.1 Pyrinomonadaceae bacterium
CGTGCATCGCCGCATCCACGATCCACATCGCAATGCCGAGTATGACCCCGTAGCTTATCTCTTTGTAACGGCGAATCATGGATTTGACGAAGGTATCCAGATGACGCGGTGTTCAACCATTCCTTTATCGAAACTGCATTGTAACACTCACGCCAAGGGCAGGCTTAACAAGGCCCAAGGCGGAACGAGGGAAAAGGCGACAGGGTGGGTAAGAGTCGAATAAGTCCGACTCTTACCCACCCTGATAGAGTTGTTGTCGCCTGTTAGCGATAATTGTCATTGTCATGATCGTGACGATCACGATCATGGCGCTGATCATAGGTCACTCGATCTCTGCGTTCGTGGCGTTGATGATCTTTGCGACGCTCCTTCTCGTGCCGTTGGTGATGCTTTATCTCTTCGCGCTCTTGGCGTTGATGTTCGCGCACGTCACGGTTGTTGCCGTAATACTCGCGCTCTTGGCGCTGGTGCCGCTCAAGCGCACGTTTTTCGTCTTTCTGGTGCCGCTTCTCGACACGCTTTTCCCGCTCCTGATGGCGACGATAGTCCCTACCGGAGTAGTACCCATCCTGACGGTCATAATAAGGATTGTAGCCACCTTGCGCTTGAGTTGTCTCACTCAAGCCGAGCAGCAGTGCCGCGCCAAACGCCAATCCACCAACAAAATTCTTTAACGAATTAACTTTGATGTTCATGTCTAGTCTCCTTCAACTTGGCTTTACAGCAAAAGCGGCAAGCTGTCACAGCCGGACAGAGCAAGTAAGACCTTGACGCAGTAACTCGCGCGAGAGCCCACCAGCTTGTTTAGCGCCGTTTCGCTTCGCCAACAACGCGCAATTACTATGCCGCGCCTCTACTCAGACCAGCGTACGGCATTTAACTTAGAGCAAAATCATCGTAAGCCAGCCTTACCTATACCGTTACGTACATTCATTGCTCGTTATCGGTTAGCACTCTCAACTTGCTCCCGCTCTATTTCATCATCTCTCCGTGATTGGGAGGCATCAGCCTGTCACTCATACTGTGACTCGCACGCATTGAGAGATCACCATAACGTCCTGACAGCGCGACGCCACCAGCAAGCTTTTCCAAATAATTCAACCCGCGACGAATCGCCGGGATGCGTCCTCAATCGCCTGCCACGGGCTGCGGTACTTTCTCGGCGAACGGCGGCACATCCGGTTCGCGCGTGCGATCTTCGCCGAAGTCGTTACGGCCCCCTGCCCAGTGAGCTTCGCGCTCCCTGATGATGCGGTCGGCGATGGGACGCCCAAACTTATAGAAAACAGCGGGTGTCACGAGCTGGTCCAACAATGTCGAAGTCAGAATGCCTCCGAGCACGACTACGGCCAGCGGTTGCAGGATTTCTTTGCCGGGTTCACCGGCAGCAAGCGCGAGCGGGATCAGAGATAGCCCGGCGGTGAGCGCCGTCATCAACACGGGCACGAGTCTTTCCAGAGAGCCACGAATAATCATGTGCTCGGAGAAGCCCTCACCATCTTCGCGCATCAGGTGGATGTAATGCGTGATCATCATGATGCCGTTGCGCGACGTGATGCCGACTAAAGAGATGAAGCCGACGAGCGTTGCGACGGAGAAGACGCCGCCGGTGAGAAGCAGCGCGAAGATCGCGCCGATCAGCGCCAGCGGAATGTTAATCATCACCTGCGCAGCAGAGCGCCAATCGCCGAGCGCTTTCAAGAGCAGAAAGAAGATTGTGATAAGCGAAAAGATGGTCAAAACCGTCAGCCGCTTGGTGGCTTCTTGTTGCGCCTGAAATTGTCCCTCAAAATTGATGAAGTAACCTTCCGGCAGTTGCACCTGTGCCCGTATGCGATCCCGCATCTCCTGCACGATGGAGCCGAGGTCACGCCCTTGCGTGTTCGCCGAGACGACAATGCGCCGTTGCGAGTTCTCGCGCAGAATCTGATTCGGGCCAGGCAGCAACTCCATGTCAGCAACGGCAGAGACAGGAATCTGCGTGCCCCGCGGGGTGTCCACGGTCGTTTTGCGCAAAGCATCAAGGTTGCCACGCGATGCGTCGTCAAAGCGCACGATCAAGTCGTAGCGGCGCTGTCCTTCGACCGCTTCGGAAACGCGCCTGCCGTTTAAGGCGGTCTCAAGCGTTTCGGCAATCTCTCCGGGTTGCAGCCCGTACTGTGCTGCTCTAGTACGGCTGACGTTAAAGCGAACTTGCGGAATTAACACTTGTTTTTCGATCTGCACGTCGGTCGCGCCTTCGACCGTCGTCATCACATTTCTGATATCTTCGGCTTTCGCTCGGAGTGTTCCTAAATCATCTCCGAAAAGCTTGACGGCGATTTGTGCGCGAATGCCTGATTGCAAGTGGTCGATGCGGTGCGAAATAGGCTGCCCGACGTTCACGGAGGCTCCAGGAATGACCGCAAGCTTCTCGCGTATCTCGCGTTGAATTTCGTCGCGTTCCCGATCACCCTGTTTGAGGTCAACGTCGATCTCCGAGTAATGAACGCCTTCGGCATGCTCGTCCAACTCGGCGCGCCCCGTGCGGCGTCCGGTTGATTTGACTTCCGGCACCGAGAGGATTAGCCGCTCGGCGATCTGCCCGATGCGGTTGCTTTCACTGAGGCTCGTACCCGGTTGGGCAAGTACGTTGATCGTGAGCGTGCCTTCGTTGAATTCAGGCAGGAATGCCGTGCCGACAAACGGGAGAGTTGCGAGCGCAGCGATGAGCAGAATGCTCGCGCCGCCGATCACCACCCACGGATGCCTGAGCGTGCTATGAAGAAACTTTTCATCCCATCGCTTCAGGAAGCGCACGAGGAAGCCTTCCTTACTATGCTCCATCGACTTCATCTGCGGCAACAGGTACGAAGCTAACACCGGCGTTACCGTCAAACTCACAAAAAGCGACGCGACGAGCGATGTGATATAAGCGAGTCCGAGCGGCGCAAGCAGGCGGCCTTCGACGCCCGTTAACGCAAAGAGCGGCACGAAGACAAGCGCGACAATGATGGTCGCATAAACGATGCTCGAACGGATTTCGAGCGATGCGTGATAAATAACTTCGAGAGTAGGTCTTGGATTTGGCAGTACGCGATTTTCGCGCAACCGTCGGAAAACGTTCTCCACGTCCACAATCGCGTCATCGACGAGTTCGCCGATGGCGACCGCCATGCCGCCGAGCGTCATCGTGTTGATTGATACATCTAATGCACGAAAGACTAAGAAGGTGATAATGAACGAAAGCGGAATCGCCGTCAGCGTGATGAACGTCGTGCGGAAGTTCAAGAGGAAAAGAAACAGCACAATGACGACGAGAATCGCGCCGTCGCGCAAAGCCTCGATGACGTTCTCTATGGACGCATTGATGAAGTTCGCTTGACGGAATAGATCGGGGTTGATCTCCACGTCCGGGGGCATCGTGGCTTGTAGCTCTTTGATCGCTTCGTCAACCTTCTCCGTGATGTCAGTCGTGGCCGCGCCGGGCTGTTTCTGCACCGACATGATGACCGCAGGTTGACCGTCCGTGCCCGCGTCGCCGCGCTTGATGCGCGGACCGAACTCGACGTTCGCCACGTCGCCGAGCCGAATCGCCGTGTTATTGCGGTATGCGACGATTGTGTTCTTCAGTTCATCAATCGAGTAGAAGCGCGCGAGGTTGCGCACGAGGTACTCTTGCGATTGCGCGTCAACAAAGCCGCCCGTGGTGTTGACGTTCGACTTCCCAAGCGCCGTCACGACATCCTCAAGCGTGATGCCGAACTGTGCGAGCTTAGCAGGCGAGATGAGCGCCTGATACTGCTTGACGCCGCCGCCGATGTTGATGACCTGCGCCACGCCAGGGACAGTCATCAGGCGCGGGCGAATCGTCCAGTCGGCCAGCGTTCGCACGTCGAGTTGGTT
>JACCTF010000097.1 GCA_013812565.1 Pyrinomonadaceae bacterium
CTCCGAACCTTTGTGCTCAGCATCTACGCCGGCTTGTACGAAACGCCAGATCGTATAACCAGCGAGGCCGACGGCAACTGCTCCGAGCAACACCCGGCCGAAGGGTTGCGCGACGATTGTTGCGAGAGCGCCACGTGTATCCGTGGTCTTGCCGCCCATGCCGAACGCGGCCATTGCTGCAAGCAGCCCGACTACAATGTAGACGGCTCCTTTGGCTGCGTAGCCGAGCCGAGCGAGTCGTTCAACCCACGGGCTCGCTGCTGCTCGCTTGACGGTTTGTTCCGCTTGGTACTTAGCATCTCCGACTGCGGGTGTGCGCCGTGACATCGCTCATCTCTCCTCTCGATCGCATTGAGCTAACAACCGGTTGTGTGTGGTGACCACGTGCAGTCAATCTCTAGCTCCGGGGCTTACGCTTTTTGTGGCGAGGCAACATGACTGAGGTGAACAGATTTCTCAATTCGCCGGAGCTACAGCACTCTTTTAAGCGCATCCATGACAACTTACCTATCATCTTCGTCGGTGTTGCCGTGCGGCTGCAGCTTGTTTCTGTCGTAAGTTTTGGCGCAAGCAAAGTCGCGCGCGTTGCCTACCCTGATGTGTAGGTTACAAGGTGCTGATGAGGTTAGATACTCCGCCCGGCAATGGCAGATAGCTTGAATGTTTCGCATGAACCCTGCTTGAGGGACTCCGCGCATGCCTCAGCCGTGCACTTCGTTACAGCTGCTCGCGCCGCGCCTTTCGCATGTTGCCTTAGCGGGCGCTCCCCTTCTTCGCCGCACCCTTGGTGCCGCCACCCTGCTTGCCGGCTTTACCGCTCTGCTTGGCGGCGCCTTTCTGCGTCGCGTTGGACTGCTGCGACGTCTTCTTCGCGCCTGCCTTCTGGCTCATCCCTTTCGTCACACCGGCGCCTTTCTTCGAACTGCCTGCCGCGGGTGTACCCTTGGTCGTGCCGCTTCTAGCGGCTGCGCCACCTTTGGCCGCGCCCTTGCTCGCCGCACCTTTACCAGCACCGCCCTTCGTCGCGCCACCCTTGCCCGCGCCCTTTGTGCCTGCACCACCTTTGGCCGCGCCCTTCTTCGCGGTGCCGCCCTTGGTTGTCGTCTTGCTCGCGCCGCTCGTGCCGCCACTTGACTTGGTGCCTTTCTGTGCGCCGCCTTTCTTCGTGGCTGCCTTCCTCGCAGCGCGTTTAGTGCTCCCGCCGCCGAGCATGTCGCTCGTGTCTGAGTCGTCGGTCGTGCCCGTGCTGCGCATGACATCGCTCGTCTCGCTTGCCGTACCGGTATCACCAGCCTCGCCGCCCCCCTCATCCGACATGCCAGATGTAGTTGTCTCGTCCGTCCTCATCTCGTCACGGTCTTCTGCTGTGCCTTGATCAGCCATCGTCAGTGCTCCTCCTAAAGGATCATGAATGCTCCGGTTTTCACCTGCCATCGCTTCGTCGGAGCATAGCACAACTGCCCAGCACGTCGAGTACTGATCAATCTAAATCGAAACACAGGGCGTGTGATCAAGCTCAGGTCACCGGTGTGTAGCCGGGTCACCCGAAGAATGCTAAAGTTTGCGGGCCTCAGTTAAGTGACCCAGATTGTGCTCTATCAGGAGGATCATCATGAAACGGAGTAGCCGGTCTCCTTTCTCGCTGCAGAACCTTCGCTTAACGGCCATCGTTTTATCCCTTATTTCATTCGCATGCATCGCGCCTTCTTGCCTGATGATCCCTCACGGGGGGGTGGCTGTTGCCGCCCTGGCGGAAAATGCCCCCGATAAGAAGGAGTGGGTTCAACTCTTCAACGGTAAGGAGCTGCAAGGTTGGGACGTCAAAATTACCGGCTACGATTTGAATGATAACTTCGGCAATACCTTCAGGGCAGAGAACGGCTTGCTGAAGGTCGCCTACGATAAATACGACAAGTTTGACGGTAAATTCGGGCACCTGTTTTACCGCGAGAAGTTCTCTCATTACGTCATCGGCGTGGAGTACCGGTTTGTGGGAGAGCAGGCGCCCGGCGGGCCGGGGTGGGCCACGCGCAACAGCGGGATTATGGTTCATTCCCAAGCGGTGCAGAGTATGGGTAAACAGCAGGACTTCCCCATCTCGATCGAGGTGCAGTTGCTGGGCGGGCTGGGGAAGGGGCCGCGCACCACGGCTAACCTGTGTACGCCGGGCACGCATGTGGTGAGCGACGGGAGCCTCTTGACGCAGCACTGTGTCGATTCATCTTCAAAGACCTACGACGGCGATCAATGGGTGCGGGGCGAGGTGGTGGTGCTGGGCGACGCACAGATAAGGCA
>JACCTF010001021.1 GCA_013812565.1 Pyrinomonadaceae bacterium
GAACCCGGCATCATCATGCTGCTTGATGTCAACACGACGCTGCCGCTCATGGTGCGCGTCAGCTTCCGTCCGCAACTGCGACTCTACTGGCCCGCCGGCCTTCAGATTGGCAATCTCGAATGGGATAGAGATGCTCGCGTCTACTATCTAACGGAAGAGTCGCGAAGCTTCGTCGGCATCATCGGTTCACCCCTCGCTCAGGACATATCCGTTCAGCCGTATCAAGAGGAACCGCGCGATGTGCCCGCTGAATTCATTATCGAAGCCAGACCGGAGCAACTCCGTACCAGCTTTATCCCAATTGTAATCGCTGCCGGTATTGACACTGGTCCAAAGCCCGTGCCGCCGCCCGGCGTTGCGCGCCCCCACGTAGCGCGCCAGTCCGCGAAACAAACGTATGATCGTCTGCTCAGTTCAGCCGATAAGCTTTACCGGCAGAACGTCGCTTACTACCGCAATCTGCAACGCGAAACCGTAAGCGTTGAGACGCCGGACGAGCGTTTCAACCGAGCGTTCGCGTGGGCCAAAGTCGGCGTTGATAAAGGCTTCGCAACCAACCCGACGCTCGGCACCGGACTGCTTGCGGGCTTTCGCACTTCGGGCAATTCAGAGCGCCCTGGCTTCGCTTGGTTCTTCGGACGCGATGCCTTATGGACGGCGCTTGCACTCACTTCATACGGCGACTTTACAGGTACGCGCACGGCGCTCGATTTCCTGTGCAAGTTTCAACGCAAGGACGGCAAGATTCCGCACGAAATTTCGCAAAGCGCCGCCTTGATTCCGTGGTTCACCGAATACGAATACCCCTGGGCCAGCGCCGACGCCACACCGCTTTATGTGATCGTGCATGCCGACTACTGGCGCGCGAGCGGCGACACGGAGTATCTCCGCGCTAATTGGGACGCGATCAAAGGGGCTTACCGATTTACGCTCGCCTCCGACACAGACGGCAACGGGCTTGTCGAGAACACTAAATTCGGTCACGGCTGGGTCGAAGGCGGAGCGCTCTATCCGCCTCATGAAGAGATTTACATGCAGGGCGTGTGGATCGAAGCGTGCACGTCGCTGGCAGAACTTGCAGAGGTGATGAACGATCCGCAGTTGGCTGCCGAAGCGCGCGCCCAAGCTGAACGAACGCGCACGGCGACGGAGGCGACCTACTGGCTCGCGGATCGTGGCTTCTATGCTTTTGCCACGCAGCGCCCGCACGCAAAACCGGCAACGGCTGAACCCGGACCGAATCTAACGCGAAGACAAACACGCTTGAATGAACTTCAAAATGCGCAGTTGATCGACGAAGACACGGCGCTGCCCGCGGTTCCGCTGTGGTGGCACACGCTTAACGGAGAACGGGCGCAGGCACAGATCAACCATCTCGGAAGCGGCCAGATCGCGACCGACTGGGGCGCACGCATCATCTCGAATCAAAGCCGTTTATACGATCCGCTGTCATATCACTACGGCTCTGTGTGGCCGCTCTTCACGGGTTGGGCCAGCATGGGCGCGTACTCTTACGGGCGTCCGCACACAGGCCATCAAGCGCTGATGGCAAACGCTCTGCTCACCTACACGGGCGCGCTCGGCTATATCACGGAACTTCTGTCCGGCGACTTCAACGCCGCCTTCGGTCGCTCCTCGCATCATCAAGTGTGGTCAGAGGCGATGGTTATCTCACCAACCTTACGCGGGATGCTCGGCCTCGCTATGACGGAGGGCGGGGGCACCTTGCGCTTCGCGCCGCAACTGCCTGCCGATTGGGATCAAGTCAATGTGAGAGGCGTTGCCGTCGGCAATGCTCAATATGATTTCGCACTGGCACGAGCAGAGGGACGTGAGACTCTAACAATCGCTCGGCGTGCGTCAAACGAAGGGAGCAGCAGAAGCAAATTAAGCGCTGCCGCATCATCCGCCGCTTCAGCTACAAGGCTGGTGATCGCTCCGGCCTTTCCTCTGGACGCGCAAGTGCGAGCGGTGACTGTAAATGGTCGCGTCGCAAAGTTCGACATAACGCGCGAGGGCGACGTGCAGCGCGCCGCTGTCCGTATCGAGGATGCAGTATCGGCAGCACAAATTGTGTTCACCTTTGACGAAGGCACAGACGTGTACGTGGAACCGGAACCATTGGTCGTCGGCGCGGCGAGTCAAGGGTTGCGCATTATCCGTGTGCAACCTGATGCGCAGACGTTGCGCTTGACGCTCGAAGGACTTGGGCGGAGACAGTACACGCTCGGAGTGCGCACTCCGCATCGGCTCAGTGAAGTGAGCGGAGCACAAGTTAAATCCACTGGCGCTGGTCGTCAGCAACTACTCGTCAGCTTTGATGGTGCGCCCGACACTTATGTGCGGCGCGAGTTCGCCATCCCGCTCCAGCGTACCGGCAGAAGGCAGAAAGCAGCCGGAGTTAATACAGCGGCAGATAAAATATGAGCTTCACACACAATGGCATCGAGCCAATCCTAGCCTACTGCCTATTGCCTACTGCTTTCTATCTTCCCTAGTGCATAACTCAAACATTTATGAATCAAACTCCATCATGGTGGCAGCACGCCGTCTTTTACGAAATCTATCCGCGCAGCTTTAAGG
>JACCTF010001022.1 GCA_013812565.1 Pyrinomonadaceae bacterium
ATTACGTCGTGAAGTTGACGAAGGATGCGACGCAAGTTTCGCGCGACGATCACGAACGTCTACGCGCGGCGGGCTTCGACGACCGAGGCATTCTGCAAATCACGTTGATCGCTTCGTGGTTCAACTACATCAATCGCGTCGCTGACGCCTTGGGCGTCGGGCGCGACTGACTTCGCGGTTAAACTTTGCGAAAGGCTATGCTGCACGGCGCGTGGTCAGCTTCACTCCCGCGCTATGGACGCAGGTTAAGCTTTAATGGTCAAGTAGCGATGAGGTGGCGAATCAGATCGCGGTTAAGTTCGGTCCTGCCCTCAACGTGGTCTCCTGCCGGAGACGGAAAACTATCACAGATACGATAGAGTACGAGCGGGCGCGACATGCGCGTTCGGTAACTCGGACGGAAGACGGCGGCAACTGACTTGTTCATTGTCAGAGCCTTATTGCTTAGTAACTCACCTTACGCGGTCTGATGTGAAGATTTTTGAAATCCTGCTAGCGGTTGCACAGCGGAAAAAGCACGCAACTCTCTGTGATTTCTACGCTTCTTGTGGACTTGTGGTAAGGCTGATAAGGTCACTCGCCTTTGCGATGCGCTGCGAGGTTAATCTATACTCCGAACATTCCACGTGGGCTAAGGTTCCTTCCGGAGTCAGCGCACTAAATCTAAAATGACGAAATACAGGGTTTACCGTATGCGACGTTCCATAATTATTTACACGCTCCTCGCCTTATTTACCTGCTTCTCGGCTGCTTGTGGCTGGGTTTCTTCAACCGATAACACCACAGCCACTGACAACAAACAAGCCGGGGGGAGTGCGTCAGCGACTAACACGCCGGACGCTGCCACCACCAATCAACCGGCCGACCAGCAAGCAGCACAGACGGATGCGCAGATACAAGCGGCGGCAGACATGCCGCGTCCTTCCGGCCCGATTGAGTTCACCGATGTCACCGCGCAAGCAGGCGTTCGCTTCAAACATAACAGCGGCGCGTTTGGCAAGAAATACATGCCGGAGACGATGGGTTCGGGCGGAGCTTTTCTCGACTATGACAACGACGGCTGGCAAGACATACTGCTCATCAACTCGAAGAACTGGCCCGAACACCCCGGCGCAAAATCGTTTCCGGCCCTCTATCACAACAACCAGGACGGCACATTCACCAACGCGACGCGCGCCGCCGGACTCGCCGTTGAAATCTACGGTCTCGGCTGCGCCATTGCCGATTACGACAACGACGGCAACGTGGACATTTACATCACCGCGCTCGGTCCCGATAAGCTCTTTCGCAACACGGGCAATGGCAAGTTTACGGACGTGACAGCGCGCTCAGGCACCGGCGATCCGGGCTTCTCAACGAGCGCCGCGTGGTTCGACTACGACAAAGACGGCAAACTTGATCTCTTCGTTTGCAACTACGTCGAGTGGTCGGTTGAGACCGATGAGTTTTGCGCCCTCGACGGCAAGAACAAATCCTACTGCACACCAGCGAAGTACAAAGGCCAGAGCAATACGCTCTACCGCAATCGCGGCAATGGCACCTTTGAGAACCAGACGAAGCGCGCCGGCCTCCTTGATCCTTCTGGTAAAGCCATGGGCGTCGCGTTGATAGACTATGACAACAATGGCTGGATGGATCTGTTCGTGACGAACGACACTGAGCCGAACCGTCTCTACAAGAACAATGGCAACGGGACATTTACCGATACGGCGGTCGAGGCGGGCGTGGCCTTTAGCGATGCAGGAACGGCGCGCGCGGGGATGGGCGTTGATGCCGCCGACTATGACGGGTCGGGTCGGCAGAGCGTGATCGTCGGCAACTTCTCGAACGAGATGATGGCCCTCTACCGCAACGAAGGCAACGGATTGTTCACGGATGAAGCAACAGCTTCAACGGTCGGCAAACAGTCCGCCCAATCCTTGACCTTCGGCTCCTTCTTCTTCGACTACGACTTGGACGGCGCGCTCGACGTGTTCGCCACAAACGGTCACGTCGCCGATGACATCAGCACTGTGCAGCCGAAGATCAAGTATGCACA
>JACCTF010000101.1 GCA_013812565.1 Pyrinomonadaceae bacterium
AGAGAGGTAGAAGATGGCGAAAGAGGAAATGTACGATGCGATTGTGGTCGGCTCGGGCGCGACCGGCGGGTGGGCCGCAAAGGAACTGACCGAAAAGGGTTTGCGCGTGGCGGTGCTGGAAGCCGGGCGCAAGATCGATCCGATGAAGGAGTACACGGAACACACCTGGCCTTATGAGTTGAAGTATCGCGGCTTCGGAAACCAGCGCGAGATGACGCGGACACAGCCGATCCAAAGCCTTAACTATGCCTGCACTGAATATGGTCGTCACTTCTTCGTCAACGATCTGGAGAACCCTTACACCACGCCGCCCGGTAAACCGTTCTACTGGATACGCTCGCGTCAAGTCGGCGGGCGTTCGCTGCCGTGGGGGCGCCAAACCTACCGCATGTCCAACTATGATTTCAAAGCCGCGAGCCATGACGGATACGGTGACGACTGGCCCATCTCTCACGAGGAGATCGCTCCGTACTACGACAAAGTCGAGGAGTTCATCGGCATCAGCGGTTCCTACGAAAAGCTGCCGCAACTTCCTGACAGTCGATTTCTTCCGCCGATGCCGCTCACCTGCGGCGAGCTGGTTCTGAAGGAAGCCGTAGACAAGATAGGCGATCCGCTGCGCCGTGTGATCATCGGGCGTGTGGCGATTCTCACACAGAATATTCATCAGGGAACCCCGAACGCGCGCGCCGTCTGCCACTGGTGCGGCCACTGTGACCGGGGCTGCTCGACCGGGTCTTACTTCAGCAGCCCACACTCGACGCTGCCGGCCGCTGCCCGGACCGGGCGCATGAACCTTATCACCCACGCCGTCGTCAGTCATATCGTAGTGGATCAGAACACCGGCAAGGCCCGGGGGGTTCACTATGTTGACGCCGTGACGCGGGCGCACCGCGAAGTCAGAGGCCGTGTGGTCCTGCTCTGCGCCGGAACGCTTGAGTCAACGCGCATCATGCTCAACTCCACCTCATCACTCTACCCCAACGGAATCGCCAACAGTTCCGGCGTAGTCGGCCACTACTTGATGGACCATCCGAAGCGTGGCGGCGCACAGGGCACAATGCCGATGCTCAACACCAAAGTGCTTGAGGGAGATGGACGCGCTAACGGCATCTACATTCCGCGCTTCCATAATTTGAAGACGAAGCACAAACGCTTTCTTCGCGGCTATGGTTTTCAGGGCGGCTCGGGTCAATCGTTGTGGAACCATGCCAAGAGCCTTCCCGGCTTCGGTGCAGACTTCAAAAAAGCTGTGCGTGAGGATCACCCGTGGGGAATCAGCATCTACGGCTACGGTGAATGTCTTGCCAGTTATGACAACCACGCCTCGATCAACAAAGACGTGGTTGATGCGTGGGGCATCCCCATTCTGCATATCGACATGGAGTTTGGCGACAACGAGCGCAAGATGACAGAAGATATGGGCGACACGGCTGAGGAGATGTTGCAGAAGGCGGGAGCAAAAGACATCACCGTCAGTCGCGGCCCTCTGTCGATTCCCGGCTTTAGCGTTCACGAAGTCGGCACCGCGCGCATGGGCAATGATCCGAAGAAATCCGTCTTAAATAAATTTAATCAAGCGCATGACGTGAAAAACCTCTTCGTCACCGACGGCGCTTGTTATGTCTCCAGCGGAAATCAGAATCCGACGTTGACGATGATGGCGCTCACCGTCCGCGCGTGCGAATACCTGGTCGGGGAACTCCGCGCAGGTCGTCTGTAATAATTTAGCCACAGAGGCGCAGAGATTCAATAAACATAAACCGCAAGGTTCTCTTTATAACCATTTGTTCTCCGTGTCTCTGTGGCTAAATCGTAGCGGTTCAACAAATGGCTTGTCAGCGGAGGCAATGTAAATCGTTTAACATCTAAAGCGCCGGGGCGAAAAGAGGGAGGATGATATGAAGCTTGATGGTAAAGTCGCATTAATTACAGGAGCCGGGTCAGGGATAGGGAAAGCGGCGGCGCTGCTACTGGCACAGGCGGGCGCTCGGGTCGCCGCGCTCGGGCGCACCGAAGATGAACTGCAGAAAACAGTGGCGGAGATAAAGCAAGCGGGCGGTGAGTCGATGTCTTTGCTGGCGGACATCTCGCGGCCCGACGAGATGAAGCGGGTCGTCGAGCAAATCGTCGAGCGGTACGACCGCCTCGATATTGTGTTCGCTAACGCCGGGATCAATGGCGTGTGGGCGCCGCTTGAAGAATTGGAACCCGATGAATGGGATAAAACCCTCGGCATCAATCTTAAGGGAACGTTCCTGACGGTTAAGTACGCCATCCCGCACTTGAAGAAGCGGGGTGGTTCGGTGATCGTCACCGCATCCGTGAACGGCACGCGCATTTTTAGCAACACCGGCGCGACCGCTTATTCATGCTCGAAGGCGGCGCAGGTCGCATTCACAAAGATGGCGGCGCTCGAACTCGCGAAGCACCGTATACGGGTCAACGTGATCTGTCCCGGAGCGATTGAAACTGATATTGATGAGAACACCGAGAAGCGGGACATCGAGCGAGAGAAAGAGCCGGTCGAGTTTCCGCACGGCAAGATTCCGCTCACTGGCGGTGAGCCGGGAACCGCCGAGCAGGTCGCGCAACTTGTGCTGTTTCTCGCATCCGACGCTTCCAGCCATATCACCGGCACCGAAGTGTGGATCGACGGAGCTGAGTCGCTGCTGATGGGTTGATAGAATGACGAGCGGGCATGACAAGGAAACTATGCTCTAAATCGAACCACGCGACATTGGGACACAACAGATTAACCACGGCAAACACAGAGACAC
This sequence comes from Pyrinomonadaceae bacterium, assembly GCA_013812565.1. Lineage (GTDB taxonomy): Bacteria > Acidobacteriota > Blastocatellia > Pyrinomonadales > Pyrinomonadaceae > JACCTF01. Next base: position 2,781 of record JACCTF010000101.1, read on the forward strand.
GGAGATAAAGCTGATAAAGAACAGATGCTTGGAGGTTCTGATGTTTCGCATGCTCTCCAGTCTCTGTGCCTTCGTGGCTGAGTTTCTCATGTGACCCAACCTTGTGAATTTCGATTTAGCGTATTCTTAGTTGTCCATTACAGGAACGGTTAATGAGTGGAAGGTCATGTTATAGGAGAGCAGTTATGAAACATGTCATCATACGATATTGCAGAGTTTGAGCTTCATTCCGTCCGCGAGCCGCCCGTGTGGCGGAGATGATTAAAACCGAACTCGGAATCGAAGCGGAGTTGCAGGAGGGCGACCGAGGCGAGTTTACTGTGCGGGTAGATGACAAGGTCGTTGCCAAGAAGGGCTGGCTCAGATTCCCGCAAAATGAAAAGGTCCTCGCTGCCATCCGGCAGGAACTCTGATTGGTTGAGGGTCATGCTACCGGGCTGGCTTAGGTGCACCACCCGCGACAGATGTGATTGAGCCTTCCGAGATAACGGCCGCCGTGAAAAGAGGTGAGCAGGAGTGGGCGAATTTCGCCAGACACATGTCACAAGCCGCAAGCACTTGATGATTTACGACGGTGCTTGAGGCATGTGACGGCGCATGGCTGTCTGGGTCAGACGGCGCGACATACATCACGAGTTTGATGCGGTGGCCTATCAAGATGCGCCTCGGATCATATCCTCGCCGCCGTTGACGCCGGAACTGCTCGAAGCATGTCAGCGAGCGGTGCACGTTATCAAGACAAACGGCGAGATCTTGCGCGCCGGGCGGGCGACGTTGTTCATCTTGGAGCGCATTGGGTGGGGATACGGTCTGCTGCCGCGCGTGATCGCGCAACCGCCGTTCATCTGGTTCACAGAAATCGGTTACCGAATGGTCGCACGCCACCGTTCGTTCTTCTCACGCTTCCTCTTTAAAAACAGTGGCAAGTGACAAGACTGTTAGGATTGCGGAATACGGAGTTCGGATTGCGGATTAGAAAGCCATAAGGCGCTGCTTCTTGTGCTTCTTCATTCCGCATTCCGCATTCCTCAATCCCAAATCCGCATTCGTCTTAAAGGGCTTTACCCATTTTCAAAGTTCGAGTAAGGTTTGCACGCTATGCGTATCGCTATTGGAGCTGACCACGCGGGTTACCCGCTCAACGAACAAGTGATCGAAGAAGTAAAGCGCTTGGGGCATGAAGTTGTAGACTTCGGCACGCACGACGGCGGGATCGGTGACGACTACCCGGACTACGCGCGTCGGGTCGGCGAGTGCCTGCAGCAGGGAAAGGCGGAGCGCGGCATTCTGATCTGCGGAAGCGGCGTCGGCGCGTGCGTTGCCGCGAACAAACTTCACGGGGTGCGCGCCTGTCTGTGCCACGACACCTACTCGGCCCGTCAGGGCGTCGAGCATGACGACATCAACGTGCTTTGTCTCGGAGCAAGAATTATCGGCTTCGAGTTGGCGCTCGAACTGGTGCGTACATTCGTCGGAGCAAGGTTCACCGGCGAAGAACGGCACCTGCGCCGGTTGGCGAAAATAGCGAAGATGGAGAAGGCTTCGGTCGCCGACGCCGCGGGGCAGTGAGTTGGAAGCACGAAACACACACCGCGTGATGCTTATATTTTGGGACTTACATTTGGGCAGGGGGCGCTAAGCAGTGAAGGCGGTTTGTCTCCACACCAAAAGCGATATTGATGCGTTTCTTCGTCGTCACACTTTTCTTCATCTATTTGCTATCGGAGACTTGGACGATTTCTTTTGGCAGTACACAACATGGTATGCGCTCAAAGATAACGAGCAAATCAAAGAAATCGTTCTGCTGTACACTGGCACGGCTCTGCCAACTTTGCTCGGCCTCACAGGGGAGCCCGCAGGTTCAATGCGAGAGTTGCTGCAGTCCGTCATGCATCTTTTGCCGAAACGGTTTTATGCGCACTTCAGTGGAGACTTGGCGGCTGTGTTCGCGGAGAGTTACCGTGTGCAGTCGCATGGTGAGTATTACAAGATGGCTCTGACGGATGAATTACTACTAAATGATATTGACACCTCGGAAGTGATAGGGTTGTCCCAATCAGATGTGAGCGACTTAGAAGGCTTGTACCGTGCGAGCTACCCCGGAAACTGGTTTGATCCGCGCATGCTGGAGACAGGGTATTATTACGGCATCAAACGCGATGCCGACCTGGTCAGCGTTGCAGGCGTTCATGTCTATTCCCCAGTGTACAAGGTCGCAGCGCTCGGCAACATTACGACGCACCCTGACTTTCGGGGCCAGGGGCTTGCCGTGGCCGTTACCGCGAAGCTATGTAAATCTCTGTCGCCGACGGTTGATCATATCGGGTTAAACGTTAAGGCAGAGAACATGAGCGCACTCAGTTGCTACGAGAGATTGGGTTTCGAACGCATCGCCTCTTATCAAGAGTGTTCGCTCGTGTCACGTTGAATGAAACTACTCGCGCATGTGTTACGCGAAACTTTTTTTGCGGCCGAGCCGCCGGGGATTGATACTGCTGCTACTGAGTAACATAAGCTGCTTAAATGTTCATCAATCGAAATTGGTGCCTTTGAAAGGAACTGTTTATGAAAACGAATCCATTGACTGAGCTACACAAATATGGTCAGAGCGTCTGGTATGACCAGATGCGGCGCGCGCTGCTCACGGGCGGCGAACTAAAGCGCATGATCGATGAGGATGACTTACGCGGCGTAACATCCAATCCAACGATTTTTGAGAAGGCGATTGGTGGTTCAACCGACTACGACGAAGCGCTGGGCCAATTGGCCAATAATGGCGCAAGCGTTAATGACATCTATGAAGCTTTAGTAGTTGATGACATCGGGCATGCCGCCGATCTGTTTCTGCCCGTTTATCAGAAGACAGAGGGCGTTGATGGTTACATCAGCTTAGAAGTTAGTCCGGCGCTCGCGCACGATACCGAGGGAACCATTGCCAGTGCTAAAAGCTTGTTCGCGCGACTCAACCGCCCTAACGTGATGATCAAGATACCGGCGACGCCCGAAGGACTGCCGGCGATTGAGGAAGCGATTGCCGCAGGGCTAAATGTTAACGTCACGCTGATCTTCGCGCAGGACGTTTACGCAGCGGTCGCGGAAGCGTACATACGCGGACTCGAACGACGCATGGCAGCGGGGCAGCCGATTGACCGCATCGCCTCGGTCGCAAGCTTCTTCGTTTCGCGCATCGACACTGCCGTTGACAAGCAACTTGAGGAGCGCATCCGCGAAGCGAAGACCGAAGACGAACGCTCGCGTTTGGAATCGCTGCTTGGTAAGACGGCAATTGCGAACGCGAAGATGGCATATCAAAAGTATAAAGAGATATTTGAAGGCGAACGCTTTGCTCAGGTGCGTGCTAAAGGGGCGCGTCCGCAGCGTCAGTTGTGGGCTTCAACCGGCACGAAGAATCCGAAGTTCTCGGATGTGCTCTACGTTGAATCGCTCATCGGGCCGGAGACGGTAAACACCGTGCCGCCCGAAACGCTGAATGCTTTTCGCGATCACGGACGAGTGCGCCCGACTTTAGAAGAAGGAATCGAAGAAGCCGGAACTGCGCTTCAGCAGTTAACGGAAGTCGGCATCAGCCTTGAGGCGGTGACGACGAAATTGACAGCCGAGGGCGTCAAGTCGTTCGCCGATTCGTTTGATAAGTTAATCGCGGTCATCAAAGAGCGACGCGATGCCGTGACGCAGAACCTGGTCGAGCGACGAACGGCGAAGCTTGGTCGATATGAGAAGAATGTTGCCGACACGCTCAAGCGGATGGAAGAAGAAAAGTTTGTCTCGCGCATGACAAGTAAGGACGCGAGCCTGTGGAAGAGCGAAGAAGCGCATGAAAAGATTATCAAGAACTCGCTCGGCTGGCTGACGGTCGTCGAGCAGATGCAGAAGCAGGCGAAGGATTTGAAAGAGTTTGCCGGTGAGGTGCGCAGTGCGGGATTCGAACACGTCGTGGTGCTCGGCATGGGCGGATCGAGTTTGTGTCCTGAAGTGCTGCGGCAAACATTCGGAAAGCTTAACGGCTTCCCGGAACTTCATGTGCTTGACTCGACGGTGCCCGCCGCAGTGCGTCTCTTGGAAGATCGGGTTGATGTGGCGAAGACGATCTTCATCGTCGCTTCAAAATCCGGCTCAACGGTTGAGCCGCAGATGTTCTATCGGTACTTCTTGAATCGCGTGCGCGAAGCGAAGGGCGAGCAGGCGGGCGAGAATTTCATCGCAATCACAGACCCCGACACCCAACTGGCAGCGGAAGCGAACGGCGACGGCTTTCGGCGTGTGTTCCTGAATCCAGCCGACATCGGCGGGCGCTATTCGGCGCTTTCCTTCTTTGGGATGGTGCCCGCTGCGCTGATGGGAGTAGATGTTGAGGCGCTGCTCGACCGGGCTCTAGAGGCGGTCAATGCTTGCTCAGAGGTTGTTCCCGTCCAGGAGAATCCGGGCGCACGACTGGCCGCCATCCTTGGAGCGCTGACCCGTGAAGGACGCGACAAGGTAACCCTCATTACTCCGCCGCCGCTCGGTTCGCTCGGGCTGTGGATTGAGCAACTCGTTGCTGAGAGCACCGGCAAAGAGGGGAGAGGCATTCTGCCTATCGCGGGGGAGCCGCTCGGGTCTCCGGATGTCTATGGCGATGATCGGGTCTTCGTCCTCATCAGCATTGAAGATTCAACACCCGCCGAGATATTAGCTAAGTTGGACCAGTTCGAACACGCCGGGCACCCCGTGGTGCGCCACACGTTGCAATCTCCCTTGGACCTCGGTGAAGAATTCTTCGTATGGGAATTTGCGACCGCCCTTGCTGGTGCGCTGTTACAGATAAACTCTTTTGACCAGCCGAACGTGCAAGAATCGAAAGACAACACGCGGGCGTTGCTTCGAGAATTTTCAGTCAAAGGCGAACTGCCCCAGCAAACGGTTATCAGTGAAGATGGCGTGATGAAAATTTACGCCGACGAAGCAACTACGCAGTCGCTCGGAAGGGGCAGTGCTTCGCGATCAACGCTCGGCGAAACTTTCGCGCGGCATCTCGCAAGTGTTAAGGCTGGCGACTATGTTGCGCTGCTCGCATACATCGGGGAGACGCCTGAGCACAATGCAGCGCTCGAAGCGATACAAGCACAGTTGCGCGATGGATTGCGTGTCGCCACCACCGTCGGCTATGGTCCACGCTTTCTTCACTCCACCGGGCAGTTACACAAAGGCGGGGCAGGCAGCGGCGTCTTTATCCAAATCACAGCCGACGATAGCGCGGACCTACAGATCCCCGGCGAGCCTTTTACCTTCGGGGTGCTCAAGGCAGCGCAGGCGCTTGGCGATTTCCAAGCGCTTGCGAGCCGCGAGAGAAGGGCCATTCGCGTTCATCTCGGACAAGACACGGCGGCAGGACTGAAGCAACTTCACGCACTTGTGCGAGAGGCAACGACGAAACAGACCGAAGCTACGGCAGCGGATTAGAAGAAAGAAGGCAGTAGGCCCAAAAGCAGTAAGCAGCAAGAGGATTGTGTGTCGCACTTTACTTACTGCCTACTGCGTTTTCCCTGCTGCGGCTGATTATTGAGAGGAGCAAGAAACTAATGTCAACTCCACAAATTGGAACTGCAGCGGCGCAGTTCGGCATGATGGGCTTAGCGGTGATGGGCGCAAACCTTGCCTTGAATGTCGCGGATCACGGTTTCGCGGTTGCCGTGTGGAATCGCGACGGCACGGTTACCGATAACTTTACGGCGACGCACAATGGGAATAATCGGTTTACAGCGACGAAGACTTTTGAGGAGTTTGTGCAGGCGCTTGAGCGTCCGCGTCGCATCATGATGATGATTAAAGCGGGCGCGCCCGTGGATGAAACCATTGCGCGCTTGAAACCTTTACTCGATGAAGGTGACATCTTGATTGACGGCGGCAACTCATGGTTCAAAGACACGCAGCGGCGCGAACAAACGCTCAGCCAGGAGGGTTTCAACTTCTTCGGATCGGGTGTTTCAGGCGGTGAAGAAGGAGCACGCTACGGGCCGAGCATCATGCCGGGCGGGCGTCGTGAAGCTTACGAGTATGTGCGTCCGATCTTTGAAGCCATCGCTGCTCAAACTGATTCAGGCGCATGCGTCACATACATCGGGCCGGACGGGGCCGGACACTTTGTCAAGATGGTGCACAACGGCATCGAGTACGGTGACATGCAACTGATCGCCGAAGCTTACGACATCCTGCGTAGCTGTCTCGATATGGAAGCGACGGAACTCGCCGACACGTTCGCCGAGTGGAACCGTGGGCCGCTTGAATCTTTTCTCATCGAGATCACCTCGAAGATCTTCACGGTTAAGGATGAACAGACGGGGAAGCCTCTGGTCGATTTGGTGCTGGACAAAGCCAGACAAAAGGGAACGGGTAAATGGACGGCGCAAGTCGCGCTTGATCTAGGCGTTCCCATCCCAACGATTGCCGCGGCGATTGATGCGCGCGTGATGTCGAGCATGAAAGACGAGCGCGTTGCCGCAAACAAAAAGATTAAAGGAACCAAGACGAAGCGCTTTAGAGGCGAGCGGGGGAAACTGATCACGGCGGTTCATGATGCGTTGTATGCCTCTAAGGTCTGCTCTTACGCACAAGGCATGGACCTGATCGCGGCAGGCTCGCGCGAGTACAATTGGGACATCAACTTGCGGGAGACGGCGCGCATCTGGAAGGGCGGCTGCATCATCCGCGCACGCTTCCTTGACACGATCATGCAGGCTTATGAGCGCACGCCCGAACTACCAAACCTCCTGCTCGATGTCGAACTGGGGCCGAGCATTCAAAAGGCGCAGAGCGCGTGGCGTTATGCTGTAACCACTGCGCAGACGCTTGGCATCCCCGTCCCGGCGATGTCTTCGTCGCTCGCCTACTTCGATTCATACCGCACTGCAAACCTGCCGCAGAACTTGACGCAGGCACAGCGCGACTTCTTCGGCGCGCACACTTACGAACGCGCCGATAAATCTGGACAAGGCTTTGTGCATACTGACTGGACGAAGCTCGTCAGAGAAGAACAGCAAACTGGGGAGAGACGAGAAGAGGAGGTGTGATGTCTTCGATCACTGAGGTAGCGGAGGCCGCGCCGCCACCAGCCGTTAAAGCTCACGAAGCAACAGCGACGCCGGCAACTGTCCTTCAAGGACAGCCACAGCAAGCTAAGTTGCCGCAAACCGATCCCTGTACCATCGTCATCTTCGGGGCCTCGGGCGACCTGGCACGGCGCAAACTTATTCCGGCCCTTTACAATCTCGCCTGCGAAGGCTGCACGGGAAACCGCTTCCATGTGCTTGGAATAGGGCGCACGCATCTGAGCGACGAAGACTTTCGCGCTCAGATGCGAGATGCGGCGGCAACTGCGAAGGATACGCGTGATTTCAACGAAGAATCGTGGGCGAGGTTTGCTCCGCGTCTAACGTACATGATCGGCGATCCGAACGACGACGGCCTGCTGCATGAACTCGCCGCGCACCTAGATCACATGCGTGAGGAAAGCGACATCAGCCCCAACACGCTTTTTTACCTTTCGACGCCGCCCTCCGTTGCGCCAAACATTATCCAAGGCTTAGGAGCCGCAAGCCTGACTGAAGAGAAAGAAGGTTATCGGCGCATCATCATCGAAAAACCGTTCGGGAGTGACTTGAATTCAGCGCGTCAACTAAACGAAGTGGTGGCCCGTGTCTTCGACGAGCATCAGGTCTACCGCATCGACCATTACCTCGGCAAAGAGACCGTGCAGAACATCCTCGTCTTTCGCTTCGGTAACTCGCTGTTCGAGCCTGTATGGAACCGCAACTACATCGACTATGTTGAGATCACTGCTGCTGAGACCCTCGGCATCGGCGGGCGCGCAGGCTACTACGAAGAAGCAGGCGCGCTCCGCGACATGGTCGCCAACCACTTGTTGCAACTGCTCTGCTTGACGGCGATGGAACCGCCGGTAGCCTTTGATGCTGATTCGGTACGTGAAGAAAAGGTGCAGGTGTTGCGCGCGATTCGCCCGATGTCCGCCGAAGAGTTACGCACACGCACAGTGCACGGGCAGTATGCGGCAGGCAAAGTCGGGAGCGAGGATGCGGTTGCCTACAAACAAGAGAAAGGCGTGCGGCCGGGTTCAGCGACGGAGACTTACGTGGCGTTGGAGTTTCGCATTGAAAATTGGCGTTGGGCCGGTGTGCCGTTCTACGTGCGTACAGGGAAGCGACTCGCGCGCTCTGTGACGGAGGTCGCAGTGCATTTCAAACGCACGCCGCAAGCATTGTTCGCACGCACACCGGATGCGCAGATCGAGCCGAACGTCATCGTCCTACGCATTCAACCGGATGAAGGCATCAGCCTCGGCATCGACGCAAAGCTGCCGGGTACAGAGATGCAAACCGGCACCGTGCGGATGGACTTCTCTTACAGCAAAGGCTTCGGGGTGCGCTCGCCCGCCGCGTATGAAACTCTGTTGCTCGATGCGATGCAGGGTGATGCGACGCTCTTTACCAGGCGCGACGAGGTCGAAGCCGAGTGGAAACTAATCACACCGATTGAAGAAGCATGGGCGAGGAGTGAGTCAGCGCCGCCGCTCGCCACGTATGCTTCGGGAAGCTCAGGCCCAGCCGAAGCCGATCAGATGCTCGCGCGCAATGGTCACAACTGGCGACCACTCGGTTAACAAGAGTTCAAGGTTCAAAGTTAAATGTCCAAAGTCAAAACACCAAAGTCGTAATATACAGTCGGTAAACGTCGGCTGTGATTATCGATTGCGCACTTTAGACCTTGAACTTTGAACCTTGAACTTTGTCAGGTTTGACGGATGCCCATCTCGCTTGTCATTTCAGATGTGGATGCCACCTTGCTGACGCCCGAGCACAAGGTGACAGAGCGCTCAATGCAGACGGTGCAGAGGCTACATAAGCATGGCATTCTCTTCACAGTCGCCAGTTCGCGCCCGCCGCGCGGTCTCCTCTCCCTGGTCAAGACGTTCGGTTTACGCGAGCCGTTTGCCGCCTTCAACGGAGCAATCGTGCAACTGGCTGATGGTAAAACTTTGATCCGACATGTGCTCTCGCCCAGCGTCTGCGAGCATGTGCTCGGCATCTGCGAACGCTTCGGACTTGAGCTGTGGATTTACTGCGACCACGACTGGCATGTCGCGCGTCACACGCCCTTCGTCGCGCGCGAGGAACGCACCATCGGCTTTAATGCGCGGCTCGAATCCGATTTGCGCAAGTGGCTTACGCGTGCGACGAAGCTGACGGTGGTGGGTGATCCCTTGATTGTGGCACAAGCCGAGATTGCGGTGTTGGCGGAAATCGGAAGCTGTGTGTCGGCGACAAAATCCAGGCCGCGCTATATCGACATCACCGCGCGCGAGGCGCACAAGGGGACGGTCGTCACGCAACTCGCGAGCGTCTTGCGCATTCCGACCAGAGAGATTGCGGTCATTGGAGATGGGTTCAACGACATCTTGATGTTCGAGCGTGCGGGCGTGAGCATCGCGATGGGCAACGCCGGGCCGGAGGTTCAGGGAGCCGCGAGGCATGTGACCGCAGGCAACACACATGAGGGCTTTGCCCGTGGGATCGAAGATTTCGTACTGCGTCCGAACAATTCAAATAAGGGGTAAGTTTATGGAGATAAGTCGCAGGCGATTAGTAAAGGACCTCGTATGATCGTCGTCCTCATGGGCGTTACCGGATCAGGCAAAACGACGGTTGGTGAGGTGTTGGCGGCCCAACTGGGATGGCAGTTCTGCGACGCTGATAATCTTCATCCAGCCCAGAACGTTGAAAAGATGCGTCGCGGCATACCGCTCACGGATGCGGACCGCATACCGTGGCTCGAAGCTCTCAGCAATTTCGTACGCGAATGCCTTAACCGCAATGAGAGCGCCGTCATCGCCTGCTCTGCATTAAGAGTTCTCTACCGCCGGTATCTACTGATTGACGAGACGGTCAAGCTTGTCTACCTCAAGGGGGAGTTCCATCTTATCGAAAAAAGACTTGGCGAGCGGCGCGGACACTATATGAATCCAAAGCTTCTACAAAGTCAGTTCGATACGCTGGAGGAGCCGGAAGACGGCATCACGGTTGACGTTGCACCGAGTCCAGAAGAAATTGTGCGGACGATCAGGAGCGAACTCGGCCTGTAAGAGATGACAAGGATAATAAGATGTCAGCTTTGTCAGAAATCGAAGTTATTATCCGCGAAGATAAAGATGCGCTCGCCATTGCGGCGGCCGCGCGCTTCGTGGTTGCGGCAGAGGAAGCCACTATCAATCGCGGCAGCTTTCGAATCGCGCTTGCCGGTGGCTCGACTCCGCGAACTCTTTACGAACTGCTCGCCGGTGACGAGTGGCGCGAGCGTGTTGCATGGAACAAGACGCACGTATTCTGGGGCGACGAACGTCACGTGCCGCCTGATCACGCCGATAGTAACTATCGTATGGCGCAGGAAGCTTTGCTCGCCCGCGTGCCGGTGCCAAGCGAAAACATCCACCGCATCAAGGCCGAACAGACCGACGCGCCGGGAGTGGCATCAGAGTATGAAGAAACTCTACGCGAATCTTTTCAGTTGGAAGCCGCCGAGTTGCCGTGCTTTGATCTCGTGCTGCTCGGCATGGGAGCGGACGGACACACCGCATCGCTGTTCCCAAACACAGACGCACTGCAAGCCTCAGAGAATCGTCTCGCTGTTGCGGTATGGGTCGAGCAATTCGCACAGCACCGTATTACGCTGACGCTGCAGGTATTGTCGAACGCCCGGTGTGTGATGTTTCTTGTTGCCGGTGAAGATAAAGCGGAGACGCTGCGCACGGTGCTTGATGAAACACAAGATCGGCGTCTTCCGGCAGGACTTGTTCGCCCTACGGCAGGCAAGCTGGTATGGTTGGTAGACAAAGCAGCGGCGAGCTTGCTACAGCAAAATTAGAACGACAATGCGGCCGCGCTTCGCATCATGAGTTACAGCACTTTCCGTATGAGGGAGCAGGCAGAAGGCGCGACCGTGAGGGAGGGCGTCGGTCGCGCAAGCGCACAGTTCACGCCCGCGCCCACGCTTGGACTTTGGACTTCTGCCTCCTGTTCAC
>JACCTF010001041.1 GCA_013812565.1 Pyrinomonadaceae bacterium
ATACAGAGGCCTGCAGCGACCACCAGCGCCAGGGCGAGCGCGGCCAGACTGCCGAGCGTGGATGCCACGCGATCAGCAACGGCTCTTGGTGAAAGCATTGCGCTCAGAAACAGCTTCCACTTCAACCAAAAGAGCGCGCGTAGTTGAAACATGATTTGAAAGTTGACGCTTGATCGTGAAGCCGGAAAGGAACTGCCCGGCATTATACAATGGGTGGCACGATGAGGCTTGAGTTCGGTCGTTTCTATGAAAGACGCGGCGAAGGAGAATGTCGGAATGGCGTGGATCTATCTTTTTATTGCTGGTCTTTTAGAAATCGTTTGGGCAATCGGGTTGAAGTACACCGAAGGATTCACAAAACTTTGGCCGAGCGTCGGCACAGCGGCAGCGATGATCTTAAGTTTCATCTTTCTGTCCCAAGCACTAAAGACTTTGCCTGTGGGGACGGGCTATGCAATCTGGACCGGAATCGGAGCCGTTGGCACAGCCCTGCTCGGCATCATGCTCTTTGGTGAATCACGCGAAGCGGGAAGGATTGTATGCATCTTGTTGATCGTTGCCGGTATCGTCGGGCTCAAACTTACTTCTTCTGATTGAGAGCACAGCTTGACGGTCAACCCATTTCCCTAAACCACTGATGCCGACTATCAACGCCTATATCGGTCTTGGCTCGAATCTCGGAGATCGCGCCGGACACCTTTTGCTTGCGGTGCGCGGTATGATGAACGCCGGACTGGCGGTTGCGCGCTTATCATCCATCTATGAAACCGAGCCGGTGGATGCGCTGACCAACAATCCGCTTGATCTTAATGCGCAGCCACTTTTCCTAAACATGATAGCGGAACTCAGCGGAGCCTTGCCGCCACCGGAACAGTTGCTCGCGCGTCTGCTGCGCATCGAATATGCCCTGGGTCGCCGCCGCCCTGTAGCGCATGCAGCCCGCACAATTGATCTTGATCTATTGCTTTACGGCGACAAGCAGCAGCGAACCGAATTCCTCACTCTGCCGCATCCACGCCTTCACCTGCGCCGCTTTGTGCTCACACCGCTCGTTGAGCTGGCACCACACAGAGAGCATCCGGTACTGCACCAAACTTTCAGCCAATTACTCGCCGCTGCCGAGGACAAATCTGAAGTCAAGATTTGGCAACCGATTTGAAAGGATGAATAAAGCAGATGCTAGATGCCAGTACAAAGCGTTTACTGACATCTGGTATCTGACATCTAACATCTGCTCTCATGTTGCGGCTCGTGCTCGCGCTCGCCTATAATTTTCGCGGGTTGCTAATCCAGCTGCAACATGCGAACGATTCTTATGGCTTACCTTAAACAGCAGCGTCCCGAGAAAGTAACCGTGCCTTCTCTGCGCGCAAGCAAAGAGCGCGGCGAACGTCTTGTCTGCCTCACCGCTTACGATTATCCGACCGCACGTATCATCGATGAAGCGGGCATCGACATCATCCTTGTCGGCGATAGTCTCGGCAATGTTGTGCTCGGATACGACAACACTATTCCCGTCACCCTTGATGAAATGGTCAACGCCACGCGCACGGTGCGGCGTGGCGTAGCGCGGGCGCTGCTTGTCGCTGATATGCCTTATGGCTCTTACCACACGGGCGCAGACGTGGCGGTCGGCAACGCTCTACGTTTGATTAAGGAAGCGGGCGCGGAGGCCGTCAAACTCGAAGGCGGAGCGAGGCGCGCCCCGCTTATTAAGCGACTTGTTGATGAAGAGATTCCGGTAGTGGGCCACATCGGGCTTACGCCGCAATCGGTTCACAAACTCGGCGGCTTTCGTTTGCAAGGGAAAACTACTCAAGCAGCCCGGACTCTGCTTGACGATGCGCGGGCACTGGAAGATGCAGGCGCGTGCGCAATCGTGCTTGAAGTTGTGCCGCGTGAGATCGCTCAGCTTGTCACTGAAAGAGCAAGCGTTCCAACCATCGGGATTGGTGCAGGAGCCGGGTGCGATGCGCAGGTGCTCGTCATTCATGATCTGCTCGGCTTGATGTTTGATAAATCTTTTCGTCACGTGCGCCAGTACGCGAACTTGCGCGAGAGCGTGACGGACGCCATCAGCCGCTTTGCCGAGGACGTGCGGGCAGGCGTTTTTCCGTCGGAGGCTGAATCCTACAAGCTGCCCGATGCAGCCGCCACAGAGATGGCGACCGAGTTAGATGTTGAACTTCCTACGACTCCGGCACTGACTGAAAAGGGCGACAAAGGTTAACGGCTTTTCGTCCCGTTGCTACACCACCTCTTTATGGAAATCATCACTCGTCGCCAACGCCTGCATTCGATTGTGCGCAAAATCCGTCGCGAAGAAGATAAAACCATCGGAATCGTGCCGACTATGGGCGCGCTTCACGAAGGTCACTTAAGCCTTGTGCGCGAGGCGCGTCGGATGTGTGATGTCGTCGTGGTCTCGATCTTTGTCAATCCAGCACAGTTTGGTCCAGGTGAAGACTTCGACCACTACCCGCGCAACTTAACAGGCGATACGGCGCTTTTAACCGACTACAATGTGGATTACATCTTTGCGCCATCTGTGGAGGAGATATATCCGAAAGGTTTTTCAACCTTTGTCACAGTCGAAAACCTTTCTGAGCAACTCGAAGGTGCAGCGCGCCCCGGTCACTTTCGCGGCGTCGCAACTGTGGTGACTATTCTCTTAAACGTCGCGCGCCCTGATTTCGCCTTCTTCGGACAAAAAGACGCACAGCAAGCGCTCGTCATCAAGCGACTTGTCCGCGACCTCGGCTTTGATACAGAGATCGTTATCTTGCCAACTATGCGCGAGGAATCCGGCCTCGCCTTATCGTCACGCAACGCTTACCTTGATGATGAAGAGCAGCGTGCTGCGACCGTTATCCATCGCGCGCTGGCATTAGCTGAAGCAGCTTACGCACATGGCGAACGCTCAGCGAAGCGGCTCGCTGAACTGGTTCGCACAGAAATCCTAACTGAGCCCCGCGCGCGCCTCGACTACATTAGCGTCACCGATGCCGACACATTAGAGAAGATTGACAAGCTGGATGATCATACGGCGCTCGTCGCCGTCGCTGTATACCTCGGGCGCACACGCTTGATAGACAACGTGGTGCTTCAACCAGCCAAGCAGAAAGCTCGTGTGACCGTTGAAACTTAATCTACAACTGCGCCCGGCAATCTTTCATCTAACTTTTAATGAAGAGCCGTCCTGAGAACAATCTCACCATGTTTCTTTAAGTATCAATCAATAGACGCATCTATTCAGCAGTACAAAATAAGGAAGGCAATAATGTATTTGAGGGTAAGCCGCTTTTTCGTAGCTACAATGCTTTTGATCGTATTCGCTACCGCGCATGCTGCTTTAGGGGCACCAGCAATAGATTTCTCGCTGCGCTCGCTTGATGAGCGGACTGTTACGGGTCAAGCCTTGCGCGGTAAGGTCGTCGTGCTGGCGTTCGGTGCGGCGTGGCTGCCGCTTTCGCGCGCGCAAGTCGAGGGCGTACAGAAACTCGCCGATGAATACGGCAAGCGCGGCGTGGAGGTTTTTTGGGTGAGCACCGATTCCGATTCAGAGAAATCCAAAAACTATGCCGCGGATGATCAACTACGCGCCTTCGCCCGCAAGCACGGATTGAAGGTCGCCGTGCTGCGTGACCCTGACGGCCAAGTATCCAAGCAAATGGGCGTTGATCAGCTTCCAGCCCTGGTAATTATTGATCGACAAGGCGATGTTTCAGGCGCGCCGATTGGTGGTCTTGATCCATCCGGCAATCTCACAGAGAAACTCGCCCCAAGGTTGGACAAATTACTGTGACGTAATTGTAAAGAGCGTAGGCCGCTTTGTCTGTAATCAGACTTCGCAGCCGCAGAATAGACAAGGGCCGCCATCGATGAAGATAGCGGCCCTTGTCTATTAACGGGAGTCAGGAGACAGAAGTCAGAATAATCGGCAGGGGGTTACTGCTTCTGTTTATGCCTACTGGTTCCTGACTCCTGTCTTCATCGTTCAATAGTTTGTTGCACCAGCCTGTAGACAAGCCGCACAGGCAAGCCGACCACGTTCCAGTAATCGCCTTCAATTGCTTCGATAAAGAGTGCCGCCCTGCCTTGCACAGCGTATGCGCCCGCTTTGTCCATTGACTCGCCGGTTGAAACGTACCAATTAATTTCCCCATTCGACATCGCAGCAAACCGCACGCGCGTTTTCTCGTGAGCGACGACGCTTCGCTTGTCACCGACACAGACAAGGGCGACGCCGGTTAGAACATCGTGCCATCGACCGCTCAAAGACCGCAGCATGCGGTGTGCGTCCCCTTCATCGCGCGGCTTGCCGAGTACAAGATCATCGACTACAACCACTGTGTCCGCGCCGAGCACGACTTCGGATTGGCGAGCAATCGCGACACGCTCGGCCTTCACTCGCGCGAGACGTTCGACGTAGGCCACTGCCGTTTCCTGCGCTTCCATTGCTTCGTCAACATTCGCCGCACCTACCTCGAACGGCCAACCGACGGCCCGCAAAATCTCTGCTCGTCGCGGACTGGTTGAAGCCAGCACCAATCGTGGCAGCAGTCCTTCACCCTTTGGCTCCATTGATGATGCGGCGCTTTCCGGCGCTTGTCGCTCTCGTTTCTTTTCCATTACACTCACGAATGCTTATTCTTGAAATCCTCGTTGCTGTTCTAAAACAGTTTGTGCTTGATGATACAACGCTCGCGTGTTCATGTCGTTAAACACAGTAAGAGCCTTTACAGATGAACGATTTGATTCGAGCACTGCCCGGCATTTTGCGCGCAGCCGGTGATGTCCATGAAGTTGCCGAGGCGGCCGCAGCGGTGGCGTGGCGGCGCGTCTCCGGAGAAGGTTTACGCGGCAAAGCCGTACCCTTTCGCCTCTACCGCAAAACCTTGATCGTTGCTGTTCCAGACGCCACCTGGCAGAAGCAGCTTGAACTTGAAAGCAGTCAATTGCTCTTTCGCTTGAACTCGATGCTCGGTCAAGCGGTGGTGACATTCATTGAATTTCGCGTCGACCCGCAAACCGTTCGTGCCGAGCGTGCGCGAATGATTGTGCCGGAAGTCAAATCTGAAGAACGAGAAGCACGTGCGCTTCGTTGCGCAGACGCGCTTGACAAAGCGGCGGCAGAAATCAAGGATGAGCATCTGCGCCACAGTTTTCTACTTGCTGCAGGTAGCTGCATCGCCGCTCGCGAAGGCAAATAAATTTGCATTTCAAATCTTAAATTTCAATTCACGTTATGCCCATCACCGAATCAGACATTGAGAAGATAGCTGCGCTGGCCCAGCTTGAAATTACCGACGATGAGCGACGCTCGCTCACGCCGCAAATCGCAGCAATCGTCCACTACGTCGAACAACTAAATGAGCTTGATACCAGCCAAATCGAACCATCACTCGGCGGCTTAACTCCCGAGGGAGAGCGTAGTCACGTCGTCCGCGATGACACGGTGCGGCCATCGCTTGGGGAAGATGCGGCGCTCGATCAAGCGCCTGATCCGGCCTCTGGTTATTTTCGTGTGCCGAAGGTTCTTTAATGCAGATGTCAGATGGTGGTAGAACGAGATCCAATTTGGACATCTGAAACTTTGACTGCTAACACTTAACTCACGATGACTTCTTTCGGGAATACTATCGAACAACTACAGGCTGGCATTTCGCAAGATAAGGTGTCGGTTCGTGCCGCAGCGGAATCGGCCGTTGAAGCCGCCGAGAAACTGAACCCGACGCTCAACGCTTTCCTTCAGATTGATCGCGCCGGTGCCCTTCGACGTGCCGAAGAACTTGAAGCGACGTTTGCGCAAGGTGAGTATCAAAGGATGCCGCTGAACGGAGTTCCGATTGCGATTAAAGACAATATCTGCGTGCGTGGTCTACAGGCATCATGCGGGTCGCGCATCCTTGGCGACTATCATCCGCCCTACAACGCGACCGTCGTCGAACGTCTAAACGCGGCGGGAGCAGTGATCATCGGTAAAACCAACTGCGACGAGTTTGCGATGGGATCGTCGAATGAGAACTCTGCGTTTGGCCCGGTGCGCAATCCGTGGGACATGAAGCGCGTGCCCGGCGGGTCTTCGGGTGGCTCGGCCGCTGCGGTGGCAGCACGCATTGTGCCTGTCGCTTTGGGATCGGAGACGGGTGGATCAGTTCGCCAACCCGCTGCGTTCTGCGGCATCGTCGGAATCAAACCCACCTATGGACGTGTGTCGCGCTATGGCCTTGTCGCCTTTGGTTCGTCGCTTGATCAAGTGAGCGTCTTCGCCCTAAACGTTCATGAC
>JACCTF010001070.1 GCA_013812565.1 Pyrinomonadaceae bacterium
GAACAAGCGGAACTCAAGATACTTGCGCGCGTCCCATTCTTCCTTCGGGCGGTTCATCAAGTAGCGGTTCCAGTCCGTGTCTTCTTTGCGAATCTCTTTGACGAGTTTCGCACGACGCCAGCGCCCCGGTTGATTAACGTTCCAACTCATCTCAACCATATTGATGTCACCGAACTTGCCGGAGCGAAGGTATTCATTGGCGCGCATATAGTTCGGTGTGCTGCGCCGCTGCGTACCGATTTGCACAATCTTCTTCGTTTCATCGACGGCCTTTAGAATCGCCCGCGCATCCTCCATCTGATTGGCAAGCGGCTTCTCAACATACGCGTCGCGCCCCGCCCGAACAGCCTCAACCCCGTGCAAGGCATGCTGGAAGTCCGCTGTCCCGACGATCACGGCGTTAACATCTTTCATGTCATAAAGCTCGTCGTTATTGCGCGCTTTAGCAATCTGACCAACGGTGAGGTTTCTCTTCGTCGCCGCTTCGCCGATAAACGTAACGGCTTCGTCGCGGCGGCGACTCCAGATGTCTGACACCGCGATGATGTCGAAGTTCAATTCCTTACAGTGCGTCATCATCGCCGGGATCAAAGCTTGTCGGACGCGATCCGAAAATCCGACGATGCCGACGCGCACACGGTCGTTTGCGCCGAGAATTCTTTCGTAGCTCGCCGCCGTAACGCGACCTGCGATAGCCAACCCTGCCGCACCGAGTCCGGCAGCCTTAATAAATCCCCGGCGTCCGTTTAAATTATCTGTCATCTCAATACTCCTTCCTCGAATGTATGTTGTGATAAATAATGAGTGAACGGTGGCGAGTAAACAGTAACAAGTAAGCACGCCGCTTTATCCGGTCACTTGTCACTCGTCCCTCGTCCCTGTGTTATTCGGCATCCGCTTTCATCGTTTCCGGGTCCCACTTATAAGCGCGGCGCTCGAAGTGGCTCGTGTTTGAAAGTAAAGCTGGTCCAGCGGCGCGGAAGCCGAAGACCGCATCTTCAACCACCTGCTGACGCGAGCGCATCGCCGCAAAGAAATTCTTGAAGTGGTCAAACGAATCGCTGTAACCCTGCGGCGCAACAAAAACCTCTTGACCCCGCGCGCTCATCTCCGGCGCTGTCTCCGGATACTTCGCGCGGTACTCTTTAAGGAACTGCTCCTGCACCGTTTTCGGGAATGTGTTAATCGTGTAGCCCGGCTCGCGCAGCTTCGGCGAGCGCGTCAAGGTGACGCCGTTGCCCCCGATAATCAACGTGCCCGCGCTTCCGACAAAACGAAAACTCTCCTCGCCGCCGCCGCCGTCCATGAAGTTGACCTTGAGGCCGAGGTTGAACGCCGGGTGCGCCGAGGTCTTCGGATAGTCATAGAGTCCGAGCATCACATCGGGCACGTCGCGCTCATCCTTCCAATAGCGCAGTCCGCCGGTTGCCATGATGCGTGTCGGGCCATTGCTGCCAAGAACATAATGGATGCCGGAGAAGAGATGGACGAACAGGTCGCCGGGAATCCCTGTGCCGTAATCCCGGTAGTTGCGCCAGCGAAACAAACGGATCGGTTCAAACGGTCGCTTCGGCGCTTTGCCTAAGAATCGATCCCAGTCAACGGTCTGCGGCGACGCATCCGGCGGAAGCGAATACTGCCATGCGCCGAGTGGCGTATTGCGGTTCCAGTTGGCTTCAACGAGAGTGAGTTCTCCGATTGCGCCCGCGGCGATCAACTCTTTGGCTTTGCGATAGATGATGGACGAGACGCGCTGGCTACCCACCTGACAGATGCGGTTTGTCTTACGTTGTGCGCTAACAACTCGGTCGCCCTCATCGATGGCGTGAACCATCGGCTTCTCAATATACACGTCCTTGCCCGCCTCCATCGCGTCGATTGCGATCCGCGCGTGCCAGTGGTCCGGCGTGCCGATGATGACAGCATCAACATCGGGGCGGGCGAGCACTTCCCGGTAGTCGCGCGTCGTAAAGATCTGTTTACCGTTTGCGCCGAAGACTTCCTGCGCGCGAATTAGCCGTCCGTCGTAAACATCGGCGACGGCGACGAGTTCAACGCCGGGCACGCGCAGGGCCACCGTGGTGTCACCGGTTCCCTGCCCGCCGATGCCGATGGTGGCAATCTGTATACGGTCGTTGGGCGATGTGTTCTGCGTTGTTGTCGTTGGGTTCTGTTCAATCTCGATTGCCGACGTATTGCCGAGCGCTTTGCCGCTCACGCTTGCGGCCAGCGTCGTTGCTCCAGCGAGTTTAATAAAACGTCGTCGTGAAGCCTTGCTTCTGTTGTTCGTGTTGTCACTCATATTCTCTTTTCCTTTACAGGCAATTTATAGGAGATGCTGTTATTCGATTGCGGAAAGCAGATTTCGGCTTGCGGGTTAGAAAACCAAAGTAAGCTGTAGTGCCTTCTGCTTCTATCCTTCAATCCGCCTTCCGCAATCCAAAATCCGCAATCGGCTAGAGCGCACCGGCGCGGCGCAGTTGATCTTTCAAACCGGCCATGCTCTGCCGTGTTGATTCTTCCGGCGTGCCTGCGCCGCGCCAGTGCGTTTCGAGCACCACCGCGCCGCGATAGCCGTCCTTTTTGAGTTGGCGAAACTGATTCACAAAATCTATATAGCCGCCGCCCATCTTCATCCATTGCGGAGCGCCGTCTGCCCCGCGTGCGACATCCTTGCAGTGCACATGACCGATACGATCCTTCGGCAAAAGATTGTATCCGTCAGGGTAAGGTTTCTCGTTGCGGAAAGCGGCGTTGCCCGGATCCCAATTCAGTTTGAAGAAAGGCGACGGGACGCCCGCGAGCGTGCGTACTGCTTCTGCCGCGGTCGCCGTGTTGCACGCATACTCGTTTTCCATCACCAGTGTCACACCGCGCTTGCCTGCTTTGGTCGCGGCATCCAACATCATCTCATTCATCGCTTTGCGATACGGCGCGGGATCATCGAGTCGCCAGAAGTCGAAGCAGCGCAACCGATCCGTGTTAAAGGCGCGCGCCAGTTCCAGCCCGCGCTCTAAGACTTCGGGTTGCTGCTCGAACGTAAAATCGGCGTTGAACTGATCGCGCTTCGGACTGAACTTCGATGTGGGCGCGCCCGGCCAATCCACTTTGAAGAGCGGCCCGGCGATTGAAGTTACGCGCAAGCGATGGCGTTCCAACAACCCACGCGCTTCGGCAATCTCCTTCGCATCCCACCGCATAATGTTCTTATCATTCATCGAACGCAATTCAACATAGCCAAGCTTGAATTCAGCCGCAGCTACTTCGAGAGCGCGTCCCAGGTCTTTAGAAATCTCGTCAGTAAAAACTGATAATTTGAACGAAGACATAATTCATTAGTCAGAAGACAGCAGTCAGGAGTTAGAATAAAAGCGTTTGCCGCCGATTATTCTGACTTCTGTCTTCTGACTTCTGTCTCCTCTCTTTTCAGACTTTCATTCCCAGTTTCTCTTCAAGGTACTTTTTGCTGATCAAGGCCGACTCTTTCGGCGTCCGGGTTTTATCGGGCACGCGGTCGAGTTCGATGATGGCCCAGCCGTTGAAATCAGCTTTCTTCAGTTCATCGAAGAAGGCCGAAAGGTTAACCTTGCCGCGGCCGAGTTCGACAAACCGATAGGAGAACATCGGATTGCCGGTCGCCCCGGGAAGCGGTCCTTCGACATCCTTGATGTGCAGGAACAGCAGACGGTCTTTGTACTTTTGAACGGCTCGCGCGGGATCGCCGCCGCCTTGAAAATAATGAGCGATGTCGAGTTCGAGTTTGACGTAGCGCGGATCAGATTCATTCATGATCCGGTCAACGTCTTCGGGCGTCTCGCCGAGGTTGTTCATGTGGTTATGGTAGCCGAGCGGGATGCCGAGATCATGCGCGCGCTTGCCGATCTCGGTTGCCATCTTTCCAAACCGCTTGTAGTCGGAGGCTGTGGGCGTGTTCTTACGGCGGGCGAAACCATCGGTGATCTGCAAGTACCTCCCGCCGACATCGCGCACGAACTGCGCGTGCCGGGCGTGCTTTGCAATTTCTTCGGTCGGGTTGTCAGTATTAAACTGCACACCGCCGCTTGAGAGCGCGACCATCTCCAGACGGTGCTGGGCCAGCATGTCACGCAACTCCTGCGTGCGCGAAGCGTACTGCGGCACAAGGTTCGAGCGAAGTTGGATGCCTTTGTAGCCAGCTTCGGACACATCCTTGATCGCCTGCACATCGTTTCCGTCCCAGGTGATCGCCGCATATCCGAACTTAACGGCAAACTTGGTCGCGCCGACGGGCGTGTTGAAGTAGGACAAATCCATCGGCGGATAGAGCGGCGGATCAAACACACGAGTGGCCGCTTCTACGGGCACTACCGTTGCGGCGGCCATTAACCCAAGCCCAGCAACAAACCGGCGTCGAGACAAAGTGGATGACATGAATTAACTCCTCAAGAAAAAGATGTCAGAGGCTGAAGGCCAGGTGTCCTTAGTTGATTAAGAGTTGCCGTAAAATATAGTTTAGGCGTTTCGAAGTCATCTAAAAGTAGAACTTAGCCCTGAGCTGAATAAAGCGCGGGTCACGCGGTGTCCAAAATCAGAAGGTAAACTTCACCGCCAACTGCACGTTGCGCGGCACGCCGGCGGTAGTGATCCTTCCGTAGCTGGCGTCGGTGAAGAGGCCCACATCGGTGAGGTCCGGGTTAACGTCTTCGATGAACGTATTGGCCGACAGCCGCCGCGTCGAGGTGGTGTTCAATCCCGACAAGCCGGGGCCGGTGAAGTTCGCGCGGTTGAAGGCGTTGAACAGTTCGGCGCGTAATTCGAGCCCCGAACTCTCGGTGATCGCGAAACGCTTGCGCAGGGA
>JACCTF010000001.1 GCA_013812565.1 Pyrinomonadaceae bacterium
GCCTTGCACCAACACCGTCTCACCAGCTTTCAAATTACCTTTTGTCAAGAGTGCATGCCACGCGGTCACGGCAGCGCACGGCAGCGTCGCGGCTTCCTCATAGGTTAAGTGTTCGGGCATGTGCACTACACCATCCTCGTTCAACACCACGTACTCGGCAAGCATTCCGTCAATCGGTGAGCCGAGCGATGATCTGGCCTTTTGATCCGTTAACTCACCTTCCGTCCACTCTTGGAAAAAGGTTCCGGCGACACGCTCGCCCGCTCTCACCCGTGTCGCCTCCAGCCCAGTAGCGACCACTTCTCCTGCGCCATCCGACAATGGAATAAGCGGCAACTTTTGCTTGGGGTTATAGCTGCCTTTGACCACCATCAAATCACGGTAGTTAAGCGAAGCAGCGCGCACTCTAACCACCACCTGCCCCGGCCCCGGCGTCGGTTCCGTACGCTCGACTTGATTAAGCGAATCGATGCCGAAGGAGTTTTGGATTTCGATCGATTTCATGTTCACCTTTCACCACGTTGGAGAGCGTTCAGCAATCAGCTTTAAGCTTTCAGCAAAACAAGATTGTTTCTCGAAGGCGCGTTCACGTCCACGGCATAAGAAAGTGAAACAGCCGCACAACGTATAAACAATTGATTGCTGATGGCTGATAGCTGAACGCTTACATTATTTGTAGATCAACGCTTTTTCGCGAACGAGCTTAAACTCATCAAGTCCCGGCTGCCATGAACGTACAATGTCATCCGGCGCGTCGCCACGCTCCAAGCGTGTGATGGTCTCGGCGTGAACAAGCAGGCGGTTATAATCTTTTATCTTCCACATTGTCGAATAGAAACGCCGTAGCGCCGACGCTATCTCGATCCCCATCGCAACTGCACGAAACCGAGTGCGGTCGGTGATAATGATGTTAATGCCCCCGCATTCTTCACCCTTGAAGACAGAGCCTCGCGGGGTAAATCGTATTGGCACAAAGCGCACGCCCGCAATCCTTCGCTTGTTCAAATAAGCTGCTAACGGTTGACCGTCGATCCACGGCGCGCCGATGACTTCAAATGGAGTGTCTGTGCCGCGACCAACCGACAGGTTTGTGGTTTCGAGCAGGCCGATGCCTGGATAAAGCGTTGCTTCTGTGAGGCTGCGCATGTTCGGCGATGGATTAACCCACGTAAGATTAGTTTCATCAAACCACATCGAGCGGTTCCATCCATGCATTTCAACAACGCGCAGATCACAACCGATGCGACGCTGTTCGTTATAAAGCCGCGCGAGTTCACCGATGGTCAAGCCATGCCGCACAGGAATCGTTTGATAAGCGGTGAAGGAAAGATTATCGCGATCAGCTATCGAACCTTCTACTTCAAGACCGCCGATTGGATTCGGGCGGTCGAGCACAAAAACAGGAAGCCGTGCGCGCGCCGCTTCCTCCATCACATATCCAATCGTTGAGATGTATGTATAGAAGCGTGATCCGATGTCTTGAATGTCGAACACGAGCGCGTCGAGATTCTTCAACTGCTCTGGCTTCGGGCGGCGGGTTTCGCCGTAGAGCGAGTAGATCGGCAAGCCCGTTTTTTCGTCAATTGAATCTGAAACCTTCTCATCAAACTGGCCGCGAATGCCGTGCTCGGGTGAAAACAGCGCGACGAGTTGCACACCGGGAGCTTCGCGCAGCACATCAATCGTTTGCCGACCGGAGCGGTCGCGGCCCGTGTGATTTGTCACTAGACCGATGCGCTTTCCTGCAAGTTGGCGGAAACCGTCACGCTTCAACACGTCAATTCCCGTTAACACTTCAGCATCAGCGGGTACGACAGTATTGGCTAAGGGTCTCTCTTGATTCGCGCTGCCGCCCATACTGCTTAATGCCATATAACGCGCCATGCCTTGCAGCAGCCCTGTATAAAAGCGCTCCTGTTCGACGCGCGCGCGTGCCACTGCATCGAGGTCTGTGATCGACGCGGCGACGATGGATGCGACGCGCCCGCGCAGACTCGCCACGTCACCTTTGCCTTCGGGGTGGACGCGGTTGCTTAAAAAAACGACAAAGGTTTCGCTCGCCGGATCAATCCACAGAGATGTCCCGGTGAAGCCCGTGTGCCCAAATGAGCCGAGCGGGAAGAGGTCACCGCGGTTAACCGCGAAACTGCTGGAGATGTCCCAGCCGAGACCGCGCGCCTGACCCGCTTCATTGATAACACGCGGTTCGGTCATCGCTGCCACACCCAGCGGACTCAAGATGCGTGTGCCGTTATACTCCCCGCCGTTCGAGATCATTTGACAATAGAGGGCGAGATCATCAACCGTCGAAAACAATCCGGCATGACCCGCCACGCCGTTCATGCGAAAAGCTGTCGGGTCATGCACCTCACCACGTAACATGCGCTGATTACCTGCTTCAGCCGTCTCACCATTGCCACCGAGATAACTTGCCGTCGCTCGTAGATTTTCGGTCGGCGCAATGCGTGGCATCAGTTCCGGGCCAGGACGAAAGCCCGTGTCACGCATACCTAAGGGCTCGAAGATGTTGCGGCGGGCAAATTCGTCAAGCGGCATTCCGCCGGCACGTTGCACAACTTCGCCGAGCGTGATGTAGCCGATGTCGCTATAGACAAAACGCGTTCCCGGAGGATTGCGCAACGCTTCGCGATACAACCGCTTCAAGGCTTCGTTGCCCCCCGTCCACTGTTCGCGCAGATCAAAGTCCGGCGCGTAACCGGCGCGATGCGTCAACAGATGTTCAATCGTAATGCGCTCTCTTCCCTCGCCTTTGAGTTCCGGGATGTAGCGTTCGACCGCATCGTTCAAGCGCACCTGACCGCGTTCGATCAAGATCATAATGCTCGTTGCCGTGGCAACAACTTTTGTGAGGCTCGCGAGATCGAAGATCGTATCAGCGGTCATTGCCTCGCGCTGCGGCACAAGCGCGCGATCACCATACGCCTTGCGCCACACGCTGCGCCCGCGCCGGGCGACGAGGACGACGGCCCCCGGCGTTTCGCCCTTCGCAATCGCTTGCTGAACCGCCCCGTTCATCTGCGCTAGACGCTCAGCAGACATTCCGACGGCGGCGGGCGAAGCTGTCGGCAAAGTTGCTGCGAATGTTTGTGCCATAAGTGCAAGCAGCAAGAGACATACTATGAACCAGTGGTTAAACGAAGAGACATGCAACACACTAGGGCAAAAGTTATTAAGAGCGTTTGAAGAACTTCTATATAACGAAGAACTTCTATATAACAAAGAGTGACGTAGGGGAGAGGGACAAGTTCGCTGTCCGTGTTTTGCGTAACTAGAACTGGCGGCGGACTTGTCCCTTGCC
>JACCTF010000018.1 GCA_013812565.1 Pyrinomonadaceae bacterium
GATGCTAATCCCTGCCCCACAACGGCGGCTGTTCCCACGCGGCCGACAGAATCTTTCAAGAATGTGCGGCGCGTTAGAGCGTTTCTTCTACATGGCATACAAGTGACTCCAACTGCTTAAAGAAACATGATTGATGTGCACACAATCTGGTTACCGCTGATCTTACTCGCTCCGCTGCCATCGTCAAGAGTTATTACCACCCGGAAGGTTACTCAAGACAACACGTGCTTTCGGAGCAGGTTCGTGTGATACGTGCCTATAAATGTGTTTCGATGTGCGCGACAGTATGTTACTTTGGCGTCGATTTAATATTTTTCCAGTGCTGCCCGCGTTCAGTTCCATGTGGCAAACTCAGAAGCATGAAACATACGCGAGGTTCGACCTCTCTCTAGCGTAATCACCGAGGAGCGACCAGAGATGAAAGAAGGTTACGTACTGTCCATTGACCAAGGGACGACGGGAACGACGGTGCTCATCTTCGATCATGATGTGACCATCGTCGGCAGAGCTTACGCCGAGTTTACGCAGCACTACCCGCAGCCGGGATGGGTCGAGCATGACCCGAGCGAGATATGGTCATCAACCATTGGGCTTGTCGCACAGGCGCTGGCAAACGCCCGCATCAAGGCGAGTGATCTTCAGGCAATCGGCATCACCAATCAGCGTGAGACCACGGTGATGTGGGATCGCGCTACGGGCTCGCCTGTTCACAACGCCATCGTGTGGCAGGATCGGCGCACCGCCCCGGTTTGCGATGAACTCAAAGAGCAAGGCTTGGAAGATGATTTTCGCCGTCGCACTGGGCTAGTCATTGATGCTTACTTTTCGGGAACCAAGGTGAAGTGGTTTCTGGAGAACGTCACGAATCTGCGCGAGCGAGCCGAACGGGGTGAAGCGGCCTTCGGAACCATCGACTCCTGGCTCGTGTGGAATCTCACGGGCGGGGAAACTCACATCACCGATTACTCCAACGCTTCACGCACCTTGCTGTACAACATTCACGATCTACGTTGGGATGAAGTGCTGCTGCAAACGCTCGGCATCCCGCGGTCGGTGCTTCCCAAAGTCAAACCTTCCTCTCACATACTCGCGCACACCGATCCTGAATCGTTCTTCGGCGCGTCGGTCCCCATTGCCGGGATAGCTGGCGACCAGCAGGCGGCGCTCTTCGGTCAAGCTTGTTACAGCGAAGGACTCGCCAAAAACACTTACGGCACCGGCTCGTTCATGCTGATGAACACCGGCCACAAAGCCGTCGCGAGCAGAGAGGGATTGCTTACGACCATCGCGTGGGGGATCGGCGATGAGCCGGTGGAGTACGCTCTCGAAGGATCAATCTTTATCACGGGTGCGGCGATTCAATGGCTGCGCGACGGATTGAAGATTATCGCGCAGGCGTCAGAGACCGAAGCCCTCGACAGATCACTCCATTCAAACGAGGGCGTCTATTTCGTCCCGGCGCTTGTCGGTTTGGGAGCACCGCACTGGGATGCGTATGCCAGGGGAACAATTATAGGCATCACGCGGGGAACCACCCGCGCGCACTTCGCACGTGCGGCCTTAGAGAGCATGTGTTACCAGACGTTCGATGTGGTCGGCGCGATGGCGCGTGATTCGGGGATACCTCTGAAGGAGATAAGAGCGGACGGCGGAGCGGTCGGCAACAGTTTTCTAATGCAGTTTCAAGCGGATATTCTCGGCGTCGCGGTCGAAGTGCCACAGATAACTGAGACCACCGCGCTCGGGGCCGCGTACCTGGCCGGTTTGGCAACGGGGTTCTGGGAGACCCGTGAAGAACTCCACAGCAAATGGAAGCTGGGCCGACGCTACGAACCGCAGATAAGCGGCGAAGAACGCGCACGCTTGCACCGGCGGTGGCTCAAGGCGGTCGAACGCGCCCGCGGTTGGGAACTAGATGACTGACAAGCAAGGAAGTCTAAAGTTCAAGGTTCAAGGTTCAAAGATCAAGTTGGGAACTTGGGTGAAGAGTAATGGAGGGTTGAGATGGCGGGAGCAAACGTATCAACACGAGCGGGATGGCGGGCGACGCTATGGGGAGAACTCTCGGCGGAGTTCTTAGGAACGTTTGTCTTAATTTCGTTTGGCGATGGGGTCGTCGCGATGGCTGTCGCGGCGCTGAATCAGTCGGGGCGCGGTGAGCAGATATTTGCCGCGAGCGGCGACTGGTTGTTGATCGCTTTCGGCTGGGGGCTCGCCGTTACGTTCGGAATATATGTGGCGGGCGGGATCAGCGGCGCGCACCTAAACCCTGCGGTGACACTTGCGCTGGCTGCGAAGAGAAACTTTCCCTGGGCTAAAGTGCTTCCGTACACACTTGCGCAAATAGCCGGAGCCTTCGCGGGCGCGGCGCTTGTCTTCTTTAACTACCGGGATGCCATCGCAAGCTTCGAGCGCGTCCGCGGCATTACGCGCGGGATGCTCGGCGGCCCGGCAGATTCAACCGCCACGTTCGGCATTTTCGCGACGGCCCCGGCTCCTTACTACGGCGCTGCTTACGCCGGACCGCTGATTGATCAAATAATCGGAACGATGTTTCTGGTGCTGATCATCTTCGCCCTCACGGACACGCGAAACCAACCGCCGAAAGCTAACATCGCGCCGTTCATTGTCGGCCTTGTGGTTGCGGCCATTGGTATCTCTTTCGGCGCGAACGCCGGGTATGCGATAAACCCTGCTCGTGACTTTGGGCCAAGATTGTTTGCGTGGACGGCCGGCTGGGGCGAGGTGGCTCTGCCCGGAGCGAACTATTATTTTTGGATTCCCATCGTCGGGCCACTCATCGGCGGCCTTTGCGGTGCCGTCATCTATGATTTCTTCATACGCGATGTGCTTGCGGCACGCGGCGCAGTGCCGACCGAGGATCTTGAAACCGAAGGCCAGACAGCGAAACAAGACCCTGTCTCCTCTGTTGACGAGTCGAAGGTGTCAGTGAATGTTAAGTCGGTAAAGTCGTAACTATGGAGAACAATATCTCAAGTTTGAAATGTCAGATTTCAAATCATCATTTCAATGACCAGACAAATCCCAACCGATATTCAGAACTCCTCGTTTGATGCGATCATCATCGGGGCCGGAATCAACGGCGCAGGCGTCGCCCGCGATGCGGCGATGCGTGGGTTGAAAGTGCTTCTCTTGGATAAGGGCGACATCGCGAGCGGCACAACCAGTTGGTCGACCCGCTTGATTCATGGAGGGTTGCGGTATCTGGAGCACGGGGAGTTGGGCCTGGTACGAGAGTCACTGCGCGAGCGCGAGCGTTTGTTCCACATCGCCCCGCATCTCGTTAAACCGCTGCCCCTCATCGTTCCCGTCTACGCCCGAAGCAAACGCGGATTATTGAGCATCCGCACGGGGATGGCCGCTTACGATATACTGTCGTTCGATAAATCGCTGGCCCACCACCGCATGCTCTCTCGTGAAGAGACTCTACAGAGAGTGCCCGGGCTTGCCGCCGAGGAACTGCGCGGCGCGGCCCGTTACTACGACGCGCAAGCCGAATATCCTGAACGACTCGCCGTCGAGAACTGTCTTTCCGCCGTTAGTCATAATGCCGTTGTGCTGAATTACGCTCGCGCTGACCGGATCATCGTTGAGGGAAACAAAGTTGGCGGCGTCGAATTTACAGACCTGCCGGGTGATGATGTCTATACGGTTCGCGCCCCGGTGGTGGTGAACGTGACGGGTCCGTGGGTAGATCGGTTGTTAACAAATCTTGATCGCCCGCCGCAGCAAATGATCGGCGGCACGAAGGGAAGTCACCTTATTGTTGATCGGTTCCCCGGCGCGCCGACTGACGCCCTGTACGTCGAAGCCGAGGAAGATGGTCGCCCGTTCTTTATCATCCCCTGGAACAACCTGTACTTAATCGGCACAACCGACATACGCTATACGGGCGACTTAGATCATGTGGAAGCGGATGAGCGCGAGATCGACTATCTGATTCGCGAAACAAACCGGGTGATCCCCGACGCCCATCTGACCCGCGACTCGGTTCTCTACACATACTCCGGCGTCCGCCCGCTCCCGTTCCTCGGGGTCCGCACCGAGGGCGGCATCACCAGGCGTCACTTCATCCATGACCATGCCCCGAGCTTCGACGGATTGTTGTCGATTGTCGGCGGAAAGCTGACGACGTACCGCAACCTCGCCGAGCAGACGGTGAACATTATTTTCAAGAAGCTGAACCGGAAACAGGCACGGTGTATGACGGCGCAGGTTCCACTCCCCGGCGCTGTGACCGAGGATTTCGCCCGCTTCAGTGAATCGTTTATAGCGGGGAGCATTCTTCCCGAAGCTCGGTCGCAGCGACTGCTGCGGATCTACGGAACAAGGGCGCAAGAAGTATTGAAGATTGCGCGCGAAGACCCGGAACTGTTAGAGACTTTTAGCCCGGAGACAGGAGCCATCGGCGCTGAGGTCGTAATGTCGTTTCGCGGTGAGATGGCCCAGTCTCTTTCAGACTGTTTGCTGCGCCGCACGATGGTCGGGATGAACCGAGCGGTCGGCCTTGATGCTGATGAAGCCGCTGCCCGAATCGCTCAGAAGTATCTTGGTTGGAGTGATGCCAAGGCCGAGCAAGAGGTAGCGGCTTACCACACGCATATCGAACGTTTTAAACCCGAGACGTTAGCTCACATCTGATGGTTGGTTGAAACCAAGGAAGTACCTGTTATGGATGTTATTACCTTACGCGCTCATTTCGATGGCAACCGGATTCTGTTGGATGAGCCATTTGAACTGGAGCCAGACACCAAACTTATAGTCACTGTGTTGCCGAAACGGCGACCCGATACCGAGCGTGAGGCTTGGTTGCTTCTGTCAGGGGGCGGGTTAGCCGCCGCATACGGTGAAGATGAAGCCGAGTATTCACTGCACTTAATTAAAGAGGCAAATCCAGATTATGAAAGAGGGTGACGTGGTTCTGACCCCAGTTCCACAAGCGGATGGAATAGTAAAGAACCGCCCGGCGATTATCTTGCGCGAGATGCCTCCCTACCGCGACTTGCTTGTTTGCGGTATAAGCACTCAACTGCATCAGCAGGTCAAAAGCTTTGATGAAATCATTTCTCCCGCCGATGCCGATTTTGCGTTGAGTGGGCTGGTGTCGGAATCGCTGGTAAGGCTCGGATTTCTAGCGGTCTTACCCCGCAGTAGGATAGCAGGATCAATCGGGGCGATTTTATCCGAACGTCATGAGCGTTTATTGAAGACGCTCAGCGACTACCTTGCGAAATAAGCTGTCAAGTAGGTAAAGCAGTTGGTGATGGCGAACAAAAGCGGCCCGGAACAGGGCGGGGTGAGAATAGCCGCAGCGAACAGGCGACAACATTTTGTTGTTTTGACCCTATCTTCCAAAAACAAACTATCAGGAGATTAGAGCTTCATGTCACAGAACGGTAAAGGCAAGTTTCGCAGTTCGGCGTGGTTCGGCCCAAGCGATAGAGACGGCTTCATTCATCGTAGCTGGATGAAGAATCAAGGACTGCCGGATCACCTCTTTGACGGCCGCCCCGTGATCGGCATCTGTAACACATGGTCGGAACTCACACCCTGCAACGCGCATTTCCGCAAGATCGCCGAGCACGTCAAACGCGGGGTCTACGAAGCGGGAGGGTTTCCCCTGGAGTTCCCCGTGATGTCGCTTGGAGAAACCTTACTTCGTCCGACGGCGATGCTGTTCCGCAACCTGGTGAGTATGGATGTCGAAGAATCAATTCGCGGCAACCCGATTGACGGAGTGGTGCTGCTCGTCGGCTGCGACAAGACGACGCCGGCGCTGCTGATGGGCGCGGCCAGTTGTGATCTGCCGACCATCATGGTATCGGGCGGCCCGATGCTCAACGGCAAGTTTCGCGGCCAAGACATCGGGTCCGGCACAAGCGTCTGGAGGTTTAGCGAAGATGTCCGCTGCGGCGCGATGGAGTTGAACGACTTCATCGATGCCGAAAGCTGCATGAG
>JACCTF010000037.1 GCA_013812565.1 Pyrinomonadaceae bacterium
CGCCGTTTGTTCAACTCAGCGCCGAACACTACTCGCTCAGCCACTTCGCCGAACAAGTTCACCAAAGTTCTGAGCGGGACCGGCAACTCGAAACTGTGGTGGTGGCGGCACCCCCTGATGAACAAACGGTAGAAAGAACGGAGCAGCCACACCAATGAGTTTCGCTGAAGGTGTTGCCCCCGAGGCTACAAGCACGCAAGCAACGCCAGGCATTACCGAGCCGAACGGCGAACCGCTGTTGTCAATTCGTAATCTCGAAGTGCACTTCGATCTCGGCGGTGCGACAGTGTGGGACAAAGTCACGCGGGCAAGTTTGGGCCGTGCCTCCCGCCGGGTTGTCAAAGCCGTCGATGGCGTTTCGTTGGACATTCATCCGGGCGAAACAGTAGGGCTTGTCGGAGAATCAGGTTGCGGCAAGTCAACGCTGGGGCGGGCGCTCTTGCGCCTCACGGAACCGACTGGCGGACAGGTGCTGTTTAAGAATCGCGACCTCGCTCAGTTGACTGCACGCGAAATGCGTCGCGTGCGGCGACATTTGCAGATGATCTTTCAAGATCCATATTCATCGCTCAACCCGCGCATGACGGTCGGCCGGATTATCGGCGAACCCGTCAAGACGTTCGATCTCGCCGGGAGCCGTGCGGAAGTCGAAGCGCGTGTGTGCGAGTTAATGGAGACCGTGGGCCTCAGCCCGCGCTTTATCAAACGTTATCCGCACGAATTCTCCGGTGGTCAGCAGCAGCGCATCGGCATTGCTCGCGCGCTTGCGTTGAACCCGGATTTTATTGTCGCCGACGAGCCTATCTCGGCTCTGGATATTTCAATTCAAGCGCAAATAATGAATCTCATGCAGCGCCTTCAGCGTGAAAAGAATTTGACTTACCTGTTTATCTCGCATGACCTGCGGGCAGTGCGACATATTGCAGACCGCGTGGCCGTGATGTACCTCGGCAGGCTGGTCGAGGTGGCTGACGCCCGTGTGATCTACGCCGAGCCGCTGATGCCTTACACCAAGGCTTTGATCTCCGCCGTGCCGGTGCCGGACCCGGAAGTGGAAGCCGTGCGAAGGCGCATCATTTTGGAAGGCGATGTGCCGTCGCCGGTCAACTCGCCTTCGGGCTGCCCGTTTCATACGCGCTGCCCTTACGCGATCCAGGTTTGCAGTGAGATTGTGCCGCTGCTCGCCGAGATTAAACCGAACCATTTTGCGGCATGCATCCGTATCAGTGCTGAACATCCTGATATAGACACGGTTGAACCCGGTCGTGCGCCGGGGCTGCAAAACACAGTCCGGGTTACAGGGTAAAATGGAAAATGCGACACGATAGTTATATTAAAGAAGACGTACGGACGCTTCGCACCAGATGAGCACGAGCGTAAGTCTTGAACAAATGCTTTTAATTGCCTGCCGAAGCGTACTCAAACAGCAACGGAACTGGACGAACCTTCGTCACAGTCCCAAACATGAACCACGGCGTGCGTGCGGCTCGCCTTTACGCTTCAGTAAAGCCGGTTGATTTACCATCCAATCTCCAAGTCAAGCCAAACAGGCTGGCATGTGGAACGACGGGTAGATTAGTTGCCGCAACAGGTGCCATGTTCCATACCAATAAAACAGAAGCCCCAACCGATTGGTTGGACGTGCAAGAATCCCGCACACAAGCTCATTCTCAGTCCGCGGACGAAGTTCCGCCAGGCCCAAACAAGTGGGATGGCGCGGGGCGTGATGTGCGCTCAGAAAAAGATTATTTCCCCTCGGGCATCACGTTCAAAGAATCGTCTCGCACGGCGGTTCGCTTGCTCGCAGAGAACCATAACCTAAAGGCCGTCGCGCTGCTGCGACGCGTCGACGAGACGTTCGTGTCGGCGTATGCGACGGGCAGATTCAAATCTGTTCGGCTGCGCATTCCGGTTGATGCGCAAGATGCAAGACTGCTTGCAGCGTGGCGGCAAAACCAATCACTAATTGTGCATGACGATAGCGCGGAAAGCGACGGGGAAGCGGCGGCAATGCTTTTCCCGTTGGTTGTCGGTGACGAAATCAAAGGCGCACTGTTGGTTGGTGATGCGCCGCTCGATGAGACTACGCATCGAGCGCTCTCCGATTATGCCCGCGAAATTGCTCTGCCGCTTGAGATGGTATCGCTACGCGAAGAGTTGGAACAACGCGCGCGCGTCGCTTCGCATCTGCAAACCTTGACCGAGCGTATAAACTCGGTCGGACCCGAGGGAGCTTACGCAACGATCCTTCATCATTCAGCCGAACTGCTTCATGCCGAGCGCGTTTCGTTGCTGATGTTTGACGAAACATCCAATCAGTTAGCCATGAAGGCTGCGGTCGGGCCACACGCCGAGGCGATGCGCGAAGTGCGCGTCGGCCTTGATGACGGCGTTGCGGGAAGAGTGCTGCGCGGAGGTCGCCCCCTTGTCGTAAGTGATATGGAAATGGACGGACACCAGCTTGCGTCACCGGAGCGCCGCTACAAAACGAATTCATTCATTAGTTACCCGCTCAGCGCGCGAGGTCGCCACATCGGCATATTAAACGTTACGGACAAGCTCAGCGGCGGCGCCTATGATGAGTTCGATCTGCGACTGCTTGAAATGTTTGTGCCGCAGATAACGCTGGCGTTGGAGTTGGCGGAGTGGCATCAGAAGGCTGCCGAGTATCAGTTGCTGGCGATCACCGATCCGATCACGGGTCTGCTCAACCGTCGCTACCTTGAAGAAAGAATCGGTGAAGAAATCGACCGGTCAAAGCGGCACAAGTATGCGATGAGCTTTATCATGATCGACATCGACGATTTCAAACTTTACAACGACCGCAACGGACACCAAGCGGGCGATGTGGCGCTCGAATTAACGGCGCAGTGTTTGAAGACGGCGCTTCGTTCGGAGGATACAGCGGTACGTTATGGCGGCGAAGAGTTCAGCGTTCTTCTACCTCAGACCGGCCTTGACGAAGCCCGTGTGATTGCCGAGCGCATCCGCCTCTGCGTAGAACAAACACTCTATCCACACGGCAAAACACAACCTACGGGCGCGGTCACGATCAGCGTCGGCCTCTCCACACTCAACGAGGCGCTTGACACGCCGGCAAGCATTATCAGCGCCGCCGATCATGCGCTCTACCAAGCCAAGAGTCACGGCAAGAACTGCATTGCTGTACACACAACCCCGGCCCCTCCACCCTCGTAACAGTGCGGGGGATGTTAGATGCCAGATGTCAGTTAAAAACTCTTTACTGATATCTGACATCTAGCATCTGACATCTGCCTTACTTCGGTTGTACCCGCAGGGTAAAGCTGCAAATTTCTATTTTGTCATCAGGGGTTAATGCGACACGCTCATCGCGTGGTGCTTCACGTCCGGCGATGATCGTCGGGTTGCGTCCTTTCGCCGTTAGCCAGAAACGTCCGCCGTTATCGCGCATAAGAACCGCATGAACACGGCTTACCTCAGGATCGCCTTTGATCGGCAAATCAGCGGCGATGGCTTGCGAACCGCGACCGATAGTAATCTCCGGCTTGGTGATAGGAACAACAGTTTGGCGTACACCGTCCTTCCAAACCTCAACGGCGTAGAGGGGGGCAGGGCGCGCGCGAACCCT
>JACCTF010000050.1 GCA_013812565.1 Pyrinomonadaceae bacterium
GCCGGTGGTACACAGCGGGTGTCGTCTGCGCGCCAAGTCGCGCGGCGTTAATGACCGGCAAATATACGATCCATAACGGCGTCAGCGGCAACTCTGCCGATCTGCCCGGGGAAGAGACGACGATTGCCGAAGCATTAAAGCCGCTCGGCTACACGACCGGGCTGTTCGGCAAATGGCATCGCGGCGGGCGCAGACGACCGGGCGAAACGTCTGCCGTGCATCCGCTGGACCAAGGCTTTGACGAGTTTTACGGCTACATCGATGCGGGCAAAGCGTGGGAAAAGTTTCCGAAGGAACTCTACGCCGGACGCAAGCTGAAGCCGGTCAGCGGTCACGCCGATACTTTGTTTACCGACCAAGCGATTAACTTTATCAAGCGGTATCAAGATCGACCATTCTTTTTGTATCAAGCTTACGTCGCGCCGCACTTGCGGATTGAAGCCCCGGCAGAAGACATCGCCGAACACGTTGGCAAGTTCAAAGAGCGTGACCCGAAACGCCCGCTGTATGCGACGTATGCGGCGCAGATCACGCGGATGGACAAAGAGGTCGGTCGGCTGATGAAAGTTTTAGATCAACTTCGTCTGGCTGATAATACGCTCGTCGTATTCACGAGCGATCATGGCGCGACTTTTGAACCGCTTAACGAAGGCACGTCCGCTTACCTCGACAGCAACAAGCCGTTTCGCGGACAGAAGCGCACGCTCTGGGAAGGTGGCATTCGCGTGCCAGCCGCCGTGCGGTTCCCAGGTCGTGTTCCCGCCGGTAAAATATCAAGCAAAATTATCGGGATGATTGATGTGATGCCGACGTTTCTCGCAACAGCAGGTGGCAAGCTTGATCCGGCATGGAAAGTCGATGGCGTGAACATGCTGCCAGTGCTCAGTGGCAAGGAGCGAGCGCGGGGGCGGACGCTCTTCTGGGAATGGCGCGATGAGGGATCGTTTCTGCTCGCCGCGATGCGCGGCGACATGAAGTTGGTCGTAACGGATCGAGAGTTACTCAGTGGCGACAGTGATCTTGATCCGAGATTAGCAAAGGTGGTGATCCGGCAACCGGAGTTGTACAACGTCGAAATTGATCCGGCAGAGCGTCGGTCCATCGTTTACGAGCATCAACTGTTAGCCAAACAACTCAAAAAGGAGTTAACAGAGTGGTTAGCGACGGAGACTGTTGCTTCAAAGCAAGGACGCGGTGAAGGACTCGCAACGCTGAAACAAGAATAATGCCCTGCATATGAAAGCGGTCAACCACGCTGAGGATCAACAATGTTGTCCGCGAATGTTTCGCATCTTAAAGGGCGTGACCAATCTACGAGAAATGAAGAAGGTGGTGTCAATGTCAAACAACTATCGGCGCATCAGCCGGGAACTAAGGGTAAACCGTTGTGTGAATACAAAGATGTGTAAGTCCATTTCAAGACGTCTCGCAGCGTCGGCGCTGTTGGTGTCTCTGATGGTCGTGTCGCTAGGCTTAGTGTCTGTCAAAGCTACTGAGCAACAAGGCCGATCCACGCGCCGACCGCCGAACATTGTCTTAATTCTTGCCGATGATCTCGGATGGACGGACGTAGCCTGCATGGGATCGAAGTATTACGAGACGCCGAACATTGACCGACTCGCCCAGCAAGGCATGAAGCTGACGAGCGGCTACACCGCCGCGCCCAACTGCGCGCCCACACGCGCCGCACTGATGAGCGGCCAATACGGCCCACGCACGGGCGTCTACACTGTCAACAACCTTGACCGCGGCCCAGAGAATTACCGCAAGCTTCAGCCGCCCGCAAACAACACCAATCTGCCGACAAACAAAATCACAATGGCTCAGCGGCTGAAAGAAGCGGGGTACGCGACAGCAATCTTCGGCAAGTGGCACCTCGGCAATGGGCCGAAATTCCACCCGCAGAGTCGCGGCTTTGACGAAGCGATTGTCTCGATGAACAAGCATTTCAACTTCGACACCAACCCGCCGAGTCCAACCAAACCCGGCGAGTATTTGGCTGACTTCCTGACGGATCGAGGCATCGATTTCATCAAGCGGCACAAAGACCGTCCGTTCTTTCTCTACCTGCCGCACTTCGCCGTCCACGTTCCACACGAAGCCAAGCCTGAACTGATCGCCAAGTACAACAACAAGCAGCCGGTCGGCGGACATTACGATCCGGTCTACGCCGCAATGATCGATAGCCTTGATGAGAGCGTCGGGCGGATCATGCGGAAGCTTGCTGAGCTAGGACTCTCTGACAACACACTGCTAATCTTCTCATCAGATAACGGCGGCGTCGGCGGATACCGCGCAGCAGGCGTCAATGCTAAAGACAATACCGACAACGCTCCGCTCAAAGGCGGGAAGGGTATGCTCGACGAGGGCGGCGTGCGCGTGCCGATGATTATGCGCTGGACTGGCGTGATCAAACCTGGCTCGGTCACCGACGAGCCGATCATCAGCGTAGAC
>JACCTF010000074.1 GCA_013812565.1 Pyrinomonadaceae bacterium
ACCTTGATCTTGATAAAGGCGCAGTATAGCAGATACGTATGGCAGCGTACATAATGTTGATCGCTGCTCAGGTTCTTGATCATTCCGTTTAACGTTAGCGCAGTGTTCGATCAAAAAAGTCTATTACAACACGATCATAAGCTTCGCCTTGTTCACCCGGGGCAGAAGCGAGGTTAAGCCCCGTGAGCGGCAGATCGCTTTTTACCTCCACGCTTGAGGGATTAGGGAAACACTGCGCGAGCGCGACGGTTGAATCACGCAAATTGCCCGCGTCCTCACCGCTCAGCAAAAGCACGTGCTGGTCGTTTGGGCGTGCGGCTGCATCACACGCAGGTGTGTTTTCATAATCGCCGAGGAAGTAGAGACGTGCTCCGCCGCGCGCAATGAATTGCAGCAGACTGTTCTCCATCCCGGTACGGGTTCGGACTGCAGCACGCAAAACATCGTCTGGTCCAGTAGGCACTGAATCGAGCACAAGGGCGCGAACCCCCTCTACGCCCGGCGCGGCGCGAAGCGCAGCATAAGCTCCTAATCCAACCCCGTACAATCCCGTAGCTTCACCGACTAGCCGACTGCCTTGCGGCGTCCGCAAACTTCGTAAGTGTTTTATCGCCGCTTGAACATCATCCGCTTCGCGCGTGCCGAAAGAGGTCCACTCCACTAATGGATTCTCGCCATGCCCACGCAGGTCCGGCCACAGCACCGTGTAGTTGGTCGCCTCATTGAGTTTGACACCGAGGTTAAGAAGCCACGAACGGTCTGCTCCGTAAGCGTGAAGCAACACGATGGCAGGCGCACCGGCCGTGCCGCGCAGAAGCCAGCCGCGCGCGGTGGTGCCATCTGCGTTAGTCCATGTTTCGTTGGTCGCTTGAAGACCACGGTCGCTCATCTGACTGAATTTCTCGGGAGTTATCAGATAGGCTTGATGCGGCGGATGAACTGCGCTGCGTGTCACCCACACGCCAGCGCCCCCAACCACCAACGTCAACAACAGCATGATTGGTAGTAACGCTTTCAGAATTATTCCGCTGGGTCTTCGTCGTCGCGACATTGCTCTTCCAAAAACAGGAGTCAGGAGGTAGAAGTCAGAATAGAAGGCGGAAAGCCCCTGCTTTCATACTACCTGCTGCCTACTGCCCACTGTTTTCAGTCTCCTCATTGATTATTGTCTTCAACCTTCACACATGCATCCCTGTATTCAGCCGGAGTATTAATGTTTGAGAAGAAAAGGTGAGAGTATTTCAAGTGACTTAACTCGCTGAAGACGACCCAACGCGTTGGCACTGCACGAAGCAGCGCGTGAGCGCGTCGTTCGCCGGAGCGAAGCAGTTGCTCAGCCTGGGGCAGACAAAATTCACGAGCGTAGAGCGCGCATAGCGGCTGCGGACGATTATCGTTTTGCACGGGCGCGACGGCAGCAAAGTTTTCGCTCGTTGAAGCAAGTGAGGCAAGGCGTAGAAGAAGTTCGGCGGTAACAAACGGAAGGTCGCAAGCGACCACAACTGCCCACGGTGCGCGACACCAGTGGAGCGCCGCATGCACGCCGCCGAGTGCGCCGCAACCCGGATAAACGTCCGGTACAACCGGCAGAAACCATTCATTGTGCTTTGTCATTGAACCGACCAAACTGATTTTGTCAGCAACCATTGTGAGCGCGTTCGAAATTCGCTCGACAAAGGTTTCATCCCCAAGACGCAACTGCGCTTTGTCCGTGCCCATGCGACTTGATGCGCCGCCGATTAAGATAAATCCTTCAATGCCGAACATGAATCACCGAGTCCACCTGTTCGCTGGTGAAGGCGGGCAGAGAGAATTGCGCTTGAGAACCTGGCAATCGGCGGCGCACACGCACCGTCGCTTGCAGAGTCTCCGGTGACAACCAGTGAGGTGAGATCCACGAATCGTGAACTGCGAGTCGGGGGCGGAGTGTAAAGCCGTGAGGTTGAAGCGCGGCGTCGTAGGTTTGTGGTGCAAGCCATCGCTCAGCAGGGTTGATGCGGTCGCCGTCCGGTGAAATTCCGCCCAAGTCACTTGCTCCCGCTTCTACCAACGCCACAACTTGCGGCGCAATGTTTGGTGGAACCTGCACCGCAACCTCCTTCGGTAAAATGGTTCGTGCAAGCGAAACTGCGTCCAGCATCTCTGCTAAATTCGGCGGCGGATGATCAGCCATCGCGATGCCGGGATGCGGGGTGAACGGCTGCATAATCACTTCCTGAATGTGCCCGTATGTCTGCTGAATTTCAGCAATCGCGCGAAGCGACGCTTCACGCGATTCTGTACTCTCGCCGATGCCGATGAGGATGCCGGTGGTAAAAGGCATACAGGCGCGACCCGCTGCATGAAGCGTCGCCAAACGTCTAGCCACTTCTTTGTCCGGCGCGTGACGGTGCGCTTCTTTCGTGCGCAAATCATCGTCAATGCTTTCCATCATCATGCCCATCGAAGGCACAACCTGACGAAGCGCCCGGACTTCCGCCTCGGTGACATTGCCAATGTTGATGTGCGGCAAAATGTCATGCTCAAGCGCGATACGGGCGACGCTCACGAGGTAGTTGATGTAAGTGCTGAAACCATCATGGCGAAGCGCATTGCGTACCGCACGAGACTGATGGATTCCCTCGCCGCTCATGATCAAAAGCTCGGTTGCGCCTGCCTGCCGTGCTCTTTTAATTTCCACGTGCGCTGTTTGAAGTGACGTGAGTTGCGCCGCTTCGCCGGTTCGTTCAACAAAGACACAGTAGCCACATGTATTGCGACAGTAGTGTGTTGGAATTAGCGTCCAACTTGGTGAGTAGGTGATTGTGGTGTCAGCGTGTGCAGAAGGCATGGCTGGCGCAAGTTATCATAGAAAACAACAAGTGAACAATAGATGTGTAACGGTGCGAAGCGAAGTGAGATGTGCGGAGTACGAAGTTCTTAAAGTCTTTAATCAAACACCAATCTGCTCGGCAACTCCGTACTTCAAGCCCGCACTCTGAACTCTTAGCGTTTAACGCTGTGGCTTGACCATGTTTGAAGCTGAACGCTATAGTCGGTTGCGGGTGGTTGTGGCAACCAAAGTTTTAGTTTGGTTGTTGCCGGACGCTTTGTTCAATCGGTACTTCGTCAAACGGAAATCTCCCCATGACGCACCAACCTTCTTCCCGACTTCAGAGGTAAATGCATGAAAATGAGTTTTGCTGCGGTTTTTACGCTTTCGGCTTGCACATTACTGCTGTGGAGCCCGCCTTTAACTGCTCAACAAACTTTGGCTAAGGACAAAACAGTCAAGGATAAGGCCGACATAAAGATTGATGCGCGGCTTTTTCCGCTTGAAGATGTACGAGCAGGTCAGAAAGGGATTGCACGCACAGTCTTTTCGGGAGCCGAACCGCAGGAGTTCGGTGTGGTAGTGCTCGGAGTAATTCCAGGATTTCCCGCGCCGCGTCAATCGGCGATTATCGCTCGCTTAACCGGCGCCAGCGTCGAACGAACCGGGGTGTTTGCCGGTATGTCCGGTTCGCCCGTCTATATCGACGGACGGCTCGTCGGAGCAATTGCCTTTGCTTTTCCATTTGCCAAAGAACCGATTGCCGGGATTACGCCGATCAAGCAGATGATCGAAATCTTTGAGCGCGGTCAAGCGCCGGGCACAGAGTTACCGGCTCCGCCGCAGCCGCGGCCTGTTTCACTCAGCAAACTCATGGAAGGCGAATGGCAGTTCGATCTGCCTAAACCAGGTTTGGTCGGCGCGCCGTTTATCGCACCGGTCGCCGCCGGTTCGCCGCTTGCCGGGCTGCTCGGTCAACAATTTGCTCCCATCGCGACGCCGATAGTTTTCAACGGCATCTCAGCCGAGACGCTGGCGCGCTTTGCGCCGCAGCTTCAATCAAACAATCTGCTGCCGGTTGCCGGTCTCGGCGGCGCAGCACCGATCACGCCGCTCGCCCGCGCAACTGATTTGACGCTCGCGCCGGGAACATCTGTCAGCGTGCAACTCGTGCGCGGCGACTACTCGATTGCGGCGGCGGGCACGGTGACGTTTCGCGACGGCGAGCGCATCTACGCTTTCGGCCATCCGTTCCTCGGTCTCGGCGTCGCCGACATGCCGATGTCCGAAGCCTCGGTCGTGACGGTTATTCCAAACACGTTCAACTCATTCAAGCTCTCGGTTCCAGGCCAGATGGTCGGAGCTATTTCGCAGGATCGCTCCACGGGCATCTTCGGCCAACTCGGTCGCGCTCCGCGAATGATTCCCGTCTCGATCAACCTGCGCACGAGTCGCGAGCGAACCGAGCGGTACACGTTTGAAGTAGCAAACGACAAATTCTTAACGCCGCTGCTTTTGAACCTCAGCATCTACAACGCCATCGCATCGAGCGAGCGAAGCCTCGGCGACGCGACAATCAGCGTGCGCGGTCAGATCAGGGTCGCCAACCAAACGCCGGTTCTCATTGATCACAGATTTTCTTCGATGAACGCTGCGATGCTGGCTTCAAAATTGGTGGCTGCCCCGGTCGCGGCGCTCTTGATGAGCGGCTTCGACGACGTTGAAGTAAACGGCATCACGCTTGATGTGACTTCGAGCGACGTTGTTTCGACCGGCGTACTTGAGCGTATCGCGCTTGATCGAACTGAGGTCGGGCGCGGCGATAAGATCGAGGTTCAAGCATATATCCGCAACGCATCCGGCAAGCAGTTTGTCGAGCGCATCCCCATTGAGATTCCGACGGATGTGCCGCTCGGCCAACTGCTGCTGTTCGTCGGCGACGGCAGTGCACTGCAGCAGACAACAACGATGCAAAGCTTCGTTCCTAAAGATTTAGGACAACTTGTAAACGTAATCAACAAGATCAAGAAGAACGACCGGCTCTACGTCAAACTCTTTCGCGTCACGCCCGGCGCAGTGATCGGCACGGACGAACTGCCCAACTTGCCCCCTTCGATGCTCGCCACGCTCAACAGCGACCGCGCTGCTGGTGGGTACACCCCAACAGCGCTTTCGCCGATCTTTGAAAAGGAATTGCCGCCCGCTGAATTCGTCGTTGACGGGCAACAACTGCTAACAATCAACGTTGTGCGTTAACGCGTACTTTGTATTGATTTAAGCTGTAAACGAGAACGAGGTGAGAGTTCCCTGCAAGTCTCACCTCGTTTTATATTTGAAGGGTTGTGCTCCCGCGCATTAAATCATGATGGGTTGGTACACAATGTAAAAACTCACCGCCGCAGACGCAAAGGCGAGGCGCAGAGGTTCGCAGAGAATTAATAGCTTGCTTTATCTCTGCGTAAACTCTTTGGCGGTCTCTGCATCTCTCTGCGGTGAAGGCTGGATTCGCCACCGTCATGTCACAAGTAATTACGGTGCAGAACGATTGATACAGAATAGAAAGCGTTGACCTGATTCGGGAAGGTGAACGGCTGTGTAAAGCAGACCCGCTTTTTCGATCTGCTCACGAAGCGTATGACCTCCAAAAAGCAGCAATGTACTTGCGCCCGCCGTCCATTCCGCAAGCGTCGAAAACAGTTCTGTAAAACGATCAAGTGCGCGGCATGTCACAAAGAGCGCTTCGGGCATGGGCGTTAGCTCAAAGCGCGCGCAGACGACTTGTGATTGCGCATGCACTCCGGTGTGCCGTAGCGATTCGCGAAGGAAAACAGCTTTCTTGGCCGACGCTTCGATCAAGGTGGCTGAAAGATCGGGTCGCACAATCAAGCAGGGGATAATGGGTAAGCCTCCGCCGGAACCGACGTCGCACACAGTTGCGCCGTGCGGAAGATAGTGAAGGGCAACGAGTGACTCAAGCACATGACGCGTGGCAAACTCCTTCGGCGAACACGGCGCGACGAGATGAAGTCGCGGGTTCCATGCTTGGAGGTGCTCGTAGTATTTGCGCAATCCAGCTTGGTCACGTGCGCTCAAAAGAACTTCATAGCGTGCAGCATGACTTTCGAGCGCACGCACAAACTCATCAGACGGCAGTAAAATAGTTTGTTCAACCATCGCGGCAGTAGATGTTCAAGGTCCAAAGTCCAAAGTCAGAGAGTAGCTTAACGAAAGTCGTATCTAGTGCCAAAAGCTATGAGCAAAGATGGAAGGG
>JACCTF010000075.1 GCA_013812565.1 Pyrinomonadaceae bacterium
AGCATGTTGTTGATCAGGGGGGCAAGTGCTGTATATTCCGCTCGGAGTTTGAGCCATTTTCCGCTTCCAGCGTGAGCCACTTGGACGAGTCTCCGCGCCTGCTCTGCGTTTCGTGTGCTGCTGCTTACCTCAACGTGTGTAACCACTTGGAAACTGGCCGAGCCCATTTGCTTTGACCTTCGGACAGCTTGAAGTGGCTCACGGCTTGGCCGGAAAGTGGCTCACTTTCTCGGCGGAATGTGCACGGGTGCCAGTCCTGTTTCAATATCGTAGAAGCC
The DNA here is from genome assembly GCA_013812565.1 of Pyrinomonadaceae bacterium. Lineage (GTDB taxonomy): Bacteria > Acidobacteriota > Blastocatellia > Pyrinomonadales > Pyrinomonadaceae > JACCTF01. The sequence continues at coordinate 279 of JACCTF010000075.1, forward strand.
ACATGCTCGGCAGCTTCGCGGAGTATCCGGTGAGGGATGCGGCTGGAGCTCTACGGCGTGGCCCTTTTGCCCAAGCCCCGAAAATATGAAAGAAAACATGAAATTAGCCTAAATTGGCTTCACTCACTTTCTGAAAAGCCTTGCTCCAGCATGCTGGGTCGGCGTCGCGGACGACCCTGTCATCGATAACTCATTCTGCGCACATCTGCCCCGATATGTCCAACAAAGGTTCGTTTGTTGGACACATTGGAAAGTGCTTGGAAAAGGCGCATTTATTGCGTGTATAGTGTTCGTTAACTTATTCATTATTCATCGTTCGTAAAGTGTAGCTAAATCATGACCGCAAAAACACGCATCGGATACGCTCGCGTCTCAACTGGCGACCAAAATCTGGACTTGCAGCGGGACGCGATCACCAAGGCGGGATGCGACCAGATTTATGAGGAAAAGGCCAGCGGCAAGAGGGCAGGGGCAGAGAGGCCAGAGTTGGCGCAGTGTTTGAAGGCGTTGCGCGGCGGCGACACTTTGGTCGTGTGGCGGCTTGATCGCCTTGGTCGATCCTTGCCCGACCTGGTGCGGATCGTGGGCGAACTGGAGCAACGCGGCGTCGGCTTTGAGTCGATCACGGAACAAATAGAAACGGGTAGCGCCGCCGGCAAGCTGATTTTTCATGTGTTCGCGAGCTTGGCTGAGTTTGAGCGCAATCTGATTCGTGAGCGCACCAGAGCTGGCCTCAATGCAGCCCGCGCGCGTGGGCGATTAGGAGGGCGCAAACAAAAGCTGGATGACAAGCAGGTGCGCGAGATTCGCGCCATGCTGCGCGATCCGCAGGTGAAGGTGTCTGACGTGGCTAAGCGATATGCGGTGGCACGGACGACGATTTATAAGTTATAAGTATGTTGGGTCGGTGGTGCCAGCGCGGTCGCTCGATTGACATTCGCCAAGAGAAAATTCCGGGGGTGTCACAAGCAGTGCGCTTCTTCTCTACCGCGCTAATGTTATATTTTCGGCGGGGGCGAAATTTGCCTACTTTGCCGGAATTTTGGCCTTCGCTTGGTTAAAGCCTACAAGCGCTGAACAGGAAAGATACGATGTCCATATGAGGAGTAAACAGCACAAGTAAACTGTCGCCAAAGGGGTTAAGCTGATGCACGATGAAGATCGTCAAATCCAATTGTTAAATCCAACACATCGTCGCGAGTTTCTTCGTCGTGGCGGAGCCTTGCTCGGTCTGTTCTTCACCGCTCATCAATCGGAGCGTGCGACTTGGGCGGCTCCGCGCTTCTCAACTGACCCCTTCAGTTTGGGCGTTGCTTCGGGTGATCCGCTTCCCACCAGTGTCGTGTTGTGGACGCGGCTCGCCCCCGACGCGCTAAACCGCGGCGGGATGCCTCCCGAGAAAGTTTTAGTACAGTGGCAAGTCGCAAGCGACGACAAACTGCGGCGGATTGTGAAGCAGGGGACGGTCGTAGCAACTCCTGACCTCGCGCACTCCGTCCACGTCGATGTGCGAGGTCGCCAGCCTGCTCGCCCATACTGGTACAGGTTTAAGGTTGGCGCTGCCGTCAGCCCCATCGGCCGGACGCAAACCGCGCCGGCACTTGGCTCACCAGTTGATAATCTCCGTTTCGCCTTCGCCTCTTGCCAGCACTATGAGCAAGGCTTCTTCACTCCTTACCGACACATGGCTCGCGAAGACCTCGATCTAGTAGTGCATCTAGGTGATTATATCTATGAAGGCGGTATAACGGATGGGCGCGCCAGACGGCACAATGGACCAGAGATACAGACGCTCACCGATTACCGCAACCGTTACGCGTTGTACAAGTCTGACCCTGATCTGCAGCTTGCCCATGCCTCTTTCCCGTGGATTGTGACTTGGGACGACCATGAGGTTGACAACAACTATGGCGCCGCGCTCGCCGAAGACGAGGAAGCGCCCGCCGCGTTCCTCAAGCGCCGCGCTGCAGCCTATCAAGCGTACTACGAGCACATGCCGCTACGGGCGGCTTCCATGCCGAAAGGACCAGACATGCAACTTTATAGGCGGCTGACCTACGGCAGCCTAGCTGAGTTCACAGTGCTAGACACCCGTCAGTACCGCACCGACCAACCGTGCGGTGACGGTAACAAGCAGCGCTGTGCCCAGGCGCTCGACGAACGAGCGACGCTGACCGGACCGGCCCAAGAGCGATGGTTGCTGAAAGGGCTAGACCAGTCGCGCTCACGCTGGAACGTGCTCGCCCAGCAGGTGATGATGGCTGAGGTAGACCGCGAACCAGGCGTGGAGCGCAAATTTGCGATGGATCAATGGGCTGGGTATGTGGCGGCGCGCAACCGTCTGCTCGGTTTTATGCTGCGTCGACGTCCATCAAACCCGGTGGTGCTCACGGGAGACATCCACTCGAACTGGGTCGCTGATCTCAAGGCTGACTTTGATAATCCCCGCTCGGCGACCGTAGGAACAGAGTTCGTCGGCACGTCGATCTCTTCAGGAGGAGACGGCACTGACACACGACCGGAAACAGCGAAGGTGCTGGCAGAGAACCCGCACGTTAAGTTCTTCAATGCGCAGCGTGGGTATGTGCGGTGTCATCTAACGCCTAGGCGTTGGCAAAGCGACTACCGGGTGGTGGATGCAGTGACCCGACCTGGTGGGGAGATCAGCACGCGCGCCTCATTCATCGTCGAGGACGGCAAGCCGGGTGCGCATCAAGCATAGCAGCATTTGTTGTGGTTATTTCCCAACCAACCTCACCCTGAATCCACGGATAAGGTTTGAAGAAA
>JACCTF010000105.1 GCA_013812565.1 Pyrinomonadaceae bacterium
TGACGCATTGTTCGTGAGAACGTCGACGCGCTGCCCGTTATCCGGAGCGGCGTGAGCGATTCGCATCTGCCTGGCCGCGAGAAGAAGGCTGAACCTGACCGCGGCGTTTGGTTAAGGGCTCCGATGCTGGCGCCTTGCAGAAGTCGAGGACTTGCGCAGAGACAAGCGAGAGTCAGCGGACATATTTCGCCGGCTGTATGAGGAACACGCCGCGAGCAGCTTCGCCTGGCTTCGTCTTCCATCGGCGTGTGCCGTTAACCGCAATGCAACGCAGGTATTGCGGCTTGCCCCAGCCTTCCACTTCCCCTTCCGACAGCGCATCCTTGACCTTGACGACCTGCATGGAGGAGAGCGTGTCTGTCTCTTCCTCTGGCGTTCTGCCGCCGCCGGCGCCGCCGCTCTTACCGCCGCCCGCGCCGCGAATTACTAAGTCGCGTCTTACTAATGACTTAGCCTGACCCTGTAGTGATTTCACTATAGGGTCGATACCGTTCCTGTGATTCGGATAGCTCACGGATTATTAGGATGGTGCGATGGCTGGCAATGGGTCTGCCCGCTCCCGGTGTCCCGTCACTGCTGCCGGTGCCGCTGCTAGATCCAGCAAACGCGACATGCGATCAAACGGGTGTCGAGTGTCATTCCAACCAAAAAGCGAACACTAATCCTGTGCACGCTACGGTTAAGCAAAGTATTAGCCGGAGGCGCACACTCCCGCTGATCGGATCGTTTCCGGGAGCTGCGCGGAGCAGTAAAAGGTTGGCGCCAGAGTGCACCGCCAAAACGGCGCAAACTGCTGCGCCGAGTCCCGGCGGGGCTGGCATATCGGCTGCCGCCCTATGCACCGTCTTATAGAGCGCAAGAGTTCCTGTCATCAATGTAGCCATGTTGAAGGGAATCATTAAACTCTGTCTAGCAGGCTGCGCCGGCGTTCTAATTAACAGAAGGAATCCGATCACTAAGGTGGGAAGTGGAATCAACAAGGCTTTGAGAAATGGAATTCTCGAAGTTGGAACTGTGACCGCAGTAGGGCGCTCAATCTGCAATTCGACAGTCGGCATCCAAGCCATCAAAGCTAAGGCGAGGAGCGCAGCTACGACGAGTATAGGAGAGAGGAGATATACGAACCTGGGATACCTTGCTTTAAGGTGACGCAGTCGCTCTTCGCAAGCGAACAAAAGAGCAGAGGCCGCTAAATTAACAAGCAGCCCGATGACTACAAGCTCGACCACTGTTTGGAGGTTCAACGACACCGGTGCGAAAACTAACAGGCGCTGCGCCGTCGCTCAACGCTGTTTGCGTCCAGGTTACCACCGCCCTTTGCAAGTCCGGCTCTGAGAATCGAGTTGCCTGAAAACTTGTTGGAGTGGCTCGCGCCGTATCGGGGCAAAAGCGGTCCGATTTTCGACCGGGATTTCCGCAAGCCTTTGGCGAGGATGTGCGCAAAGGCGAAGGTGAAATGGAAACGAAATGCGCTCCGGCATTCCTTTGGAAGCTACCGCATGGAAATGGTTAAGAACGAGGGACAAGTCCCCCTCGAAATGGGCAACAGTCCCGCGATGGTGAAGAAGCACTATTACGAAATCGTCGATTCAGCGGCAGCGCGCGAATACTGGGCGATCAAACCGCTGCCGCGCACCGATCAAAAGATTGTAACGCTGGGGCGACGTTGACCGTCGCAAGTGATACCAAAACAGCAAGGGCAGTATCACATTGCGATTGCCGGACGGCACACGATCTAGTCAAATAGTCAACGCGAATGAACGCGACCATCCCGTTTGTTGTCGGTCTGTTGATCTGCTCATTCGCGTGCAATTTGTCAGCAGACACTCCGCAGATTCGCGTGAGCGTCCAAATAGAAGGGGAAGGCGACAATGCCGGCGACGCGCACATGCTCAGCGCTCTGTCGCGCGAGTTCCGCAAGTTGGACGGCGTTTCGGTCACTGACACACAACCGGCGCTCAAAGTCCTCTGTATCCAGGATGCTTTGCAGTATCAATTGCCCAGTGGCAGCAAGGTGATGATGGCATACGCGGCTTCCGTTGCGGTTACAGCCGCTGACGGTCGTCTTGTTTATCATCTCCTTCAGACGAACAGGACCATTGACGCACTCGCACACGAGATCGCCCTTGCTCTCGACGGCAAACTAATCGAACGGATGCGCCGCGCCGCAGAGCCGTCGAGTTCACCGTGACCCGTCAAATGGGTAGCCGTAAACACCC
>JACCTF010000115.1 GCA_013812565.1 Pyrinomonadaceae bacterium
GCCTTGATCCGGCGTGTCCTCATCAGCTTTGTCGCCGAAGAGACGATCCTTGACGGTGTAGAAGCCCGCGTTGAGAAACGAGCGCGAGTTGGCGCGCGTGCGCAGTTCAGCTCCGAAGCCGATGCCGCGCGCGGTGTAGATGTCGTTGCGAAACGTGATGTCAGCCGAGCGTCCGAGCGTCTGGTAGTAAGCGTTCGAAAGGCGAAAGCCTTTGCTGCCTGAGCCGCTGAAGGTCGGCGTCAGAAACCCTGACGCGCGGTCGCGCTGTTTGACCGACACCGACGCATAAGGCAAGTAGATAACCGGCACACCGCGCACACGAAACGATGGCGACTTCAAGCGCACGCGCTCGTTCGTTTCGATCTCAACGCGCGCAGTCCGAAAGCTCCACTTCGGTATGTTGTCTTCGCAGGCCGTGATCTCTGCGTTCGTCGCAACAATCGTTCTGACGTTCACACGCTCAACACGATCAGCGGTGAAATAGATGATTGTGCCGTCCTGCGTCTGGTTTGTGAACCCTGTTGAATCGACGAAGTAACCGAGCTTGGTTGCATAGTTCCAATCGGCGCGCGATCCCGTGATGCGCTGTCCAGGCTCCTGATCAAAAACCACGTTGCCTTCGGCGACCACTCGATTCGTCGCTTCGTATACAGTTACTTTGTCGGCCTGTAGACGGTACACGCTGATACGCGCATCAACGTTGCCTTCATAGACAATTACGCGCGCATCCTCTGGCCCTGAAGCCGTCTGCTTGTCGGCATGCACCTTCAGATCTTCGGTCGATTCCGCAAGGGCACCTCCTTTTTGGACAGGCATACGCGGACGAATCGGCTGTTCTCCGATGAGCGGGTTGACATTTGGTGTATCGGTGATGGGATTGGTTACCTGACCGTCCACCGGATTAGTCTGCTGTGCTTGGGCGTTGAGCAGCGTGCTGAATGCGACGAACGCCGCTAAGGCGGAAACCACCAACGCTCGCAAGACCGGTGAACCTGCTAATAAAGAAGCGCGGCGCAAAAAAGAACCAGAGACCTCCACAAGGAAAGAGTACAGAACACGTGGTTCGGAGTGCGGAGTTGTTGGACACGATCTCTGCTTTAGTCTAAGAACGCGCGCACTCCGCAGTTCGACAATCAGCAGATGAGCGCGAGAAGGACGCTCCTTGTAGTTCCAAAGCGCGGCATCCTAACACGCGCTCCTGACAGAAGAAAAGCTAAGCAACCGTGCAGAGTGTGAAGTACGAAGTACGGAGCACGGAATTTTGAACTTTGAATCTCGAACTACGAACTTCGCACTTCGAACTCTGCAGCACCCCGAACTTCGCACTTTGCAGCACTCCGCACTTCGTACTCTTGTTGCTATCATCCCCCTCCAATGACTAACGCAATGGAAGGTTTACGTTTCATGATCGTCGCCGGGGAACCTTCGGGCGATGCGCATGCGGCGGCGCTCATCCGCGCGCTCCAACGACTCTCGCCCCGTACGCGCTTTGAATTCTTCGGCTCGACCGGCACAGAGATGCGCGCGGCAGGCGTTGAATCCACTATCCGTGCAGACGATCTGGCGATCACCGGCATGGTCGAAGTGGCTGGGGCGCTGCCTAAGTTCTGGCGCGCGTATCGAACTTTGAAACAAGCGGCGCTGGAACAGGGACCCTGTGCGGTCGTGCTCGTTGACTGGCCCGATTTCAATCTGCGGCTCGCACGCGCGCTTCACCGGCGCGGCTTGAAGATAATCTACTACGTGAGTCCCCAACTCTGGGCGTGGCGCGCCTACCGCGTTCACACCATAGAGCGTGACGTTGATCTTCTGCTTGCCATTCTTCCCTTCGAACCGGCGTGGTACCGGCAGCGCGGCGTGACGCATGTTGAGTTCGTTGGGCACCCGCTCGTCGGCGAGGTTCATCCGCGATATGGGCGTGCGGAGTTTTGCGAGCACCACCATCTCGATGCAGCACAACCCATTATCGCGCTTCTGCCCGGCAGCCGTCGTAAAGAACTCGAACGCATTCTGCCCTTGATGCTCGATGCGGCAAGCATTCTTTTACAGGCACGGCCCAGTATGCAGTTCGTTATCCCGCTGGCGGCCAACCGCTCGCCAACCGAAGTCGCGCCCTTTATTGACGCGGCAAGCAAACACAGTCCATTGCTGCCGAACTGCCTGCGCGTCACACAGCACGAGACGCGCGAAGCTTTAGCGGCGGCTGATGCGGCGGCCGTCGCCAGCGGCACCGCGACGCTTGAAGCGGCGCTCGTCGGCACGCCGCTTGTCGTTGTCTATAAAGAATCGGCGTTGAACTGGCACACGCTCGGTCGCCTTATCAACACAGAACATTTCGGCCTTGTTAATTTGATTGCCGGTGAACGAATCGCCACGGAACTGATGCAAAGCGAATTTACCCCAGAGCGACTCGCCTGCGAACTCACCCTACTGCTAAACGAAGAACATAACAGTCGGTTCCGCGCTCGATTGCGCGAGGTGACGGCGCAACTCGGTGCAGGCGGCGCTTCCGAGCAAGCCGCAGCCACAGTGCTTCGCGCGGTTAGTATGTGGAACTCAGAAGACAAACCCGTTCACGCACCGGGCGAAGGAGTAGGGCAAAGCTGAGAGGCCGTCCGGTAGGGCGAGCGCATCTAAATTCTTAGCAAAATCAATAGCTTGAGCGTTTCTACGATCTCTGTTGCTTCTGGATTTTAGCGTAATGGCACAAGAACCTTAGCAAACTCACCACGAGCTAAAGAACCTTGAATATGCTGAACAACTAAACCCTCGTATTTGTTGGGAAATTAGATGCGCTTGC
>JACCTF010000143.1 GCA_013812565.1 Pyrinomonadaceae bacterium
GGCTGGAATACCGCGCGCCGCTTCGGCCCGGTCGGGGCGTTCGTCTGGCTTATGAAAAAGTGCGCGCCCTTGTTCCCCCGCTCACCCAGGATCGCCCTCTTTCACCGGATATTCAGAAAATCGCTGAAGCCCTCCGCCTTGATGATTTCGGTATCTAGCGGCGTCAACCTCGGCTATTTGGCGCAGCCTGGTCGCCGCCGTCATGCGGTTGGTCGGGCGCGCCAAAGGTGTAGAGGCGTGTTTGTCTCAGCTTTGATTGGCGATCCATCCGTCTGCGAGTTGGATTACCCTGTGTCCATACGCGGCGTTCTGCTCAGAGTGAGTTACTTGAATAATGGTTGTTCCCTCATCATTCAAGCGCTTGAACAGTTTCATGATCTCTTTGCCCTGGCTTGAATGCAGATTGCCGGTCGGCTCATCGGCTAAGACTAACTTCGGGTTTGCGATCACGGCACGGGCGACGGCCACGAGTTGTTGCTGGCCGCCAGAGAGTTGATTTGGGTAGAGGTCTTTTTTGCCGACGATCTGAAAACGGTCGAGGATGTCGGCGACCATGCTCTCGCGCTCACGCTTATTTACGTCGCGGTAAGAGAGCGGTATGTCGAGGTTCTCCTGCACGGTAAGATTGTCCAGCAGGTGGTAGCTTTGGAACACAAACCCCATGTGCTGTTTATGCAGCGCGGCGCGCTGCTTCGGATTGGCTTTATGGACAGCGGTTTCTTCAAAGTAGTATTCACCCGTCCACGTGCCATCGAGCATTCCGAGGATGCTCAATAGCGTTGACTTCCCCGAACCCGATGGTCCCATGATCGAGACGAATTCGCCTTCGCGTATGTCCATGTTGATGCGCCGCAAAACATAAGTTTTACCCGCGCCGGATTCATAAGCCTTCTCAAGGTTTTGTACTTTGATCATCATGCCTCCAAAAACAGTGACGAGTGACAAGTGACAAGTCAGAAGCTGGTTTTGCTCGTCACTCGTCACTTGTCACTGCTTTTTCATTCGTACCTAAGCGCCACACCTGGATCAACCTTTGTGGCCCGGCGGGCGGGGATGTAACAAGCGAGGAGTGCGACGGCGGCAAGCAACAGTGCGATGCTCGCGAAGGTTATGAAGTCAGTCGCGCTGACGCCGTAGAGGATGCTCGCCATCAAACGTGTGACGGCAAAGGCGGCGATCATGCCGAGTGTGATGCCGATCAAGATTAACTTCATGCCCCCTCCGACGACGAGGCGGAAGATGTCGCGAGGCTCAGCGCCGAGCGCCATGCGAATGCCGATCTCGTGCGTGCGCTGCGCCACCGAGTAGGAAACGACAGCGTAGATTCCGATGCTTGCGAGCACCAGTGCGATCAAGGCAAAGCCCCCGAACAAGAAAGCCGTTACTCGCTGCGGCGACATCGATTCGGCGACGATCTGCGGCATTGTTCGGATGTTATAGACGGGTTGGTCTTTGTCCACCTGGCGCACCTCGTTTTGAACGGCGGCGGTGAGTTGCGCCGGATCGCTCGCCGCAGAGCGGATGACGATCACCATCGAGCCGCGGGGGACTTGCGCGTGCGGCACATAAAGGGTTGGGTCCGTCTGCCTGTTCAATTCGTCGCTAAAGGGTTCATGCCTAATATCTCCAACCACGCCGACGATCTCGCGCGCTCGCTCACCGTCGCCCACATACAAACGTTTGCCGAGCGGTTCTGCATCGGGAAAGACTCCGCGCGCCATCGCGGAGCTGATGATCACAACCGGCGGAGCATCTGGCGTGTCGCGCTCCGTGAAGGTGCGACCCTTTCGCAGCGGGATGCGCATCGCCCCAAAGTAGTCAGCACTGATGACGCGGAAGTCTGCGAACGGCCGCTTACCCGGTTCAGGTTTGGGTCGGCCCTCAACCGAGAAGTAAGTATCGGAATCGTCGAAGCCGAGCGGGATTTGACTGACGGCACCGGCCGCAGAGACGCCCGGCAGAGTTTCGACGCGCTGCAACAATCGCTTGAAAAAAGTTTCCCGCTGCTGTTCCTCAGTGTATTTCGCGTTCGGCAGAGCGATCTCCATCGTTACTACGCTGTTCGCGTCAAAGCCGGGATTCGTGTCCATCATGCGCAGGAAACTTCTGACCATTAACCCCGCGCCGGCCAGGAGCACGAGCGACAACGCGACCTCCATGATCACCAGCATGCTCCGCGTACGGTTCGGACCGCGCCCCTCGGTCGAACTTCGCCCGCCCTCTTTCAATGCTTCGTTGAGGTTCGTCTTCGACGCGAGCAGCGCAGGGATAGTGCCGAAGATTATTCCGGTGGCGAGCGAGACGAGCAGCGTGAAGCCGAACACGTTCCAGTCAATCCCCATGTTCTTCCAACCGCTAATGAGTCGCGCGAAGTTCGGCGGCATCCCGGCCCGAATGGAATCGACGGCCCACACCGACAGCAGCAGCCCGAGGCTTCCGCCGAGCAGCGCGAGCAACACGCTCTCGGTCAGCAACTGCCGCATAAGTTGCCACCGGCTCGCGCCGAGCGCCGCGCGAATCGCCATCTCTTTCTGTCTTGCTGCCGCACGCAGCAACAACAGATTGGCGACGTTGGCGCAGGCAATCAACAGCACAAAGCCGACTGCTCCGAGCGCGATCAGAAGAAAGGGGCGCGGCCCGCCCGTGTTCGCCTCGCGCAAGGTTTCAATCAAGACACCTCGGCCCGCGTTCGTCTCCGGATACTGCCCAGCCAGTCGTCGCATAAGGCCGCCGACTTCACTCTGCGCCTGCTCCATCGTCACCTGCGGCTTGAGCCGCGCAAGCATCCTCAGATAATGCGAAGCCCGATCTGTCATGTCATCATTATCGAAGACGAATGGCGACCACATCTCGACGCCGCCGCGCGGGAAATCGAAGTCCGCAGGCATCACCCCGACAATCGTAAAGCTGCGGTTATTGATCGGAACCACGCGCCCGACGATCCCTTGATCCCGACCGAAACGCCGTTGCCACAACGAGTCGCTGATGACAACCACGGCGTCTCGCCCGGCCTGCTCTTCTTCCGCTAGGAATGTGCGACCCGCCGCCGCTTCCACCCCCAGCACCGAGAAGAACTGCGGCGACACCCCTGCGCCCTCGATGCGCTCCGGTTTGTCTCCCTCCGTGAGATTGAACGACCGTCCGGTAAATGCCGCGACTGATTCAAAAACCGTATTCTGACTTCTGATGTCGAGGAAGTTAGCGGGCGCAACCGAGCCGCGTTTGAACCCTGCCTGCGGATTACTCTCCCAAATCGCCATAATGCGGTCCGCGTCACGAAACGAGAACGGATGCAACAGCAGCGAATTGATGGCGCTGAAGATCGTCGTGTTCGCGCCGATTCCCAAAGCTAGAGCGAGCACCGCCACCAGCGTGAACCCGGGATTCTTCCACAACGTCCGCATGCCGTAACGCAAATCTTGTAATACTGTTCTCATCACGTTCCCTCACTGTTCAACTTTGCCTTACAGTTTCTTTTCAGTTATCAAGCCATCCGGTAGAATGCCGCGCGATGAAGACCAACCTCCCACGCGCGACGAAGAAAGATTCGCTTCCCGCCACTGTTCCGGCATCAGCCACGCTCACGGGCTATGATGAATTCCTGCGCGACCTGAAAGAGCGGATTCGCCATGCTCAACTGCGCGCCGCCTCGGCCGTCAACCGCGAACTGGTCGTGCTCTACTGGCAGATGGGACGCGACATTCTCGAACGCCAGTGCGAGCAAGGCTGGGGCGCGAAAGTGATCGACCGGTTGGCGGCTGATCTGCGGCGCGCCTTCCCGGAAATGAGAGGCTTTTCGCCGCGCAATCTGAAATACATGCGCGCCTTCGCTGAAGCCTGGCCGGACGAACAATTTGTGCAGCAGGTTGCTGCACAAATACCCTGGTTTCATAACTGCATCCTGCCCGACAAGCTTGCTCGCTTGCCAGAGCGCGAGTGGTACATTCATAAGACCATTGAACATGGTTGGAGTCGCAATGTACTCGCGCTGCAGATCGACAGGCGTCTCTACCAACGTCAAGGTCAAGCCGTCACGAACTTCACACGTACGCTTCCCTCCCCACAATCCGACCTCGCCGAACAACTGCTCAAAGACCCGTACAACTTTGATTTCCTGACGCTCGGCGACGA
>JACCTF010000151.1 GCA_013812565.1 Pyrinomonadaceae bacterium
GCCTTGATACCGAACTGGCGCTCCGACTCGATCAAATCACGGATGACAGCAACGTCAACGCGGTGGTTGTGTACCATCGTTTGCCGACCGAGGCGGATATCACATACCTCCAAAACATCGGCGTTAGGGGTGGCACTCGTTACCGCGTTCTTCCGATGATCTCTGTCACCGCCACGCGGAACCAGATCATTAACATCTCACGCCTTCCGGCCGTGCGCTCGATCTACGGCAATCGCACTTTGCAGTTGACGATGGATCGCAGTCGCTCTGCGGCTGGCGTCGTTCGCGCTTCGCAGGACGCAGACGTCGTAAGTAATAACGGGGGCGCGCCGGTTACCGGTCGCGGCGTCACCGTTGCGGTGCTCGACACAGGGTTGGACGGGACGCACGCGGATTTCGCCGGACGGATCGTGCAAAACGTTAAGCTCGCCGATACGCAGAGCGTAAGTGTGGGCTTCAACTACCCTGTTAACGTCGAGAATTTGGCGAACACAGATCAACTGCACGGGCATGGCACATTCGTCGGCGGCGTTATCGCGGCAAGCGGCGCGCGTTCGAACGGTAAGTTCAAGGGCGTCGCGCCTGGGGCAAAGCTCCTCGGCCTAAGCGCGGGTGACTTGAACCTCTTCTATGTGCTTGCGGGATTCGATTACCTGCTTGAGCGCGGGGCGCAGGCGGGCGTTCGCATTCTCAACTGCAGTTTCTCAGCTAACACAGTCTTCGACTTGAACGACCCCGTCAATGTTTCCACCAGGATGTTGGTGGATCGAGGAGTCAATGTTGTTTTTTCGGCGGGCAACAGCGGCCCTGGCTTGCATACACTTAATCCCTATGCGGTGGCCCCGTGGGTGACGAGCGTCGGCGCAACGGACGATCGAAGTCGCTTGGCGAACTTTTCTTCGCGCGGCTATTTCGGCAGCACGCTGTTTCGCCCGTCGGTTGTTGCGCCCGGCGTAAACGTCGTCAGCACCCGCGCAACCGGGCCGGTGACCGGCGCGCTCGGCATTGGAACCGCGACCGATGAAGGACGGATCTCTGTGGGCGAGACGCCTCATTACACCGTCGCCAGCGGAACCAGTTTCTCCGCTCCGCAGGTGGCGGGAACTATCGCGCTGATGCTCGAAGTAAATCCTACCTTGACGCCCGCGCAGGTGCGCGACATTCTGCGCCGCGCTGCGACGCCGCTTCCCCCTTATTACCAGCACGAGGTCGGGGCAGGAATGTTGAACGCGCATGCGGCCGTGCTGGAAGCGGCTTTCCCCGAGCGCCGGATGGGACGCTGGCGCGCTACGCTCGACCGCAAACAGGTACGTTTCATAAATGATCCGACCCGGTCGTTCACCGGAGTGGTCGGATTGGGCGGCGGCGCCGAAACGAGCGTGTCCATTCCGGAGAATGCGCTGGTGTCTTCGGTACAGATCGCCTGGGGACCGCTGTTGAGCGTAAATGACCTGGCACTTTCACTTTATGACGCGGGCGGGGTGAAGCGCGCCGAAGCGAACGCGATCAACTTGGTTGGCCTCACAGGTAAACGCGAGCGCGTTGTGGTTAAGATGCCGTCGGCCGGCGCGTGGCGCGTTAAGGTTCAGAATACCCTCGGCCTCGTCGGAACCACGCAGCAGTTCTCTGGGGCGCTCGAAGTTACACGCGCCGAGTATGCGGCGCTCCAAGACATCACCGGCCTCAGCGCTGCTTCGCGCGCGGAGATTTATCAAAATCTGCGTTCGTTTGTGATGTTCCCTTCCGGCAAACGATTTCGGCCGACGTTCGGCGTAACGCGGGGTGAGTTAGCCGCCACTTTGGTGTACGGCGCGCGTGTACCTCAGTACCTGCCGGGTAGCTCCAGTTTCACGGATGTGCGTGATAAAGCGACGATGATTTTCGTCGAGAGCGCACAGGCCGCTCCGGGCGGGCCGCTCTTTTACGATGCCACGCCGGGCGGAGGTTTTCGTTTGAACGATTTCGCCGATCGCTTGACTGCGGCGGTTGCCCTCGTGCGTGCGGCGGGACTTCGCAGCGAAGCCGAGGCGCAAACGGGAACACCGCTCGCGCTGACAGACGCGAGCGAGATACCGGCCGAACTGCGCGGTTACGTTGCGGTTGCCCTTTCACGAAATCTACTCACGGCAGACGGCACGAATTTTCGGCCGCGAAACTCGTTAACGCGTGTCGCCCTCGCGCACGCGATGGTCACAGCCGCGAACTTAGCGACTGAGTAATTTGGAAAAAGAAGCCGTCGCTAGAGAAGCCGCCGTTTCGAAACGGCGGCTTCTCTTTGTTGACGTTCGTTGTGTGAGGAGGCGCCAATCTGCTTCATCAACGGACGAACAACTCCTCGGCGTTCCAGAGCGAGTGCGGAAAGAGCATGCTCGGACGATTGTTGCCGACGCGCACGTTCGCCGCCGTCGTGACGTGGCGCGCGGAAATAGGAATAACCGGCAACTGCTCCGCGAGTATCAATTGGATGTCGCGAAAAACAGCACGGCGACGCTCCGTATCGGTTTCGCGCGCCTGCGCCGTGAGCATCTCGTCGATCCGCGCTTCCCAGTCGGAGGCAGGTTTCGCTTGCTTCGGATGCCACTGGTGAAGTGGGCTGTTGCTGAGCAGAAAATTAACGTACGAGGACGGGTCCGGTTCGGTCACAGACACGCCCGACAGCACCGCATCATAATCATAACTCTGCACCGTGCGCCGTATCAGTTCACCGTTCTCAACCGGCGCGACTTGCATCCTGATGCCGACCCGCGTGAGGTCTTCTTGAATGACCGCCGCCATCATTGTGCGTGCCTGACTCTCCACTGGCACGAGCAATGTGAACTCGATCCGGTTACCTTTGGCGTCGTAGAGTTCCGGCGCGTCCGGCGTGCCGCGCGCGATGAACCCCGCTTCACCCAGAAGCGTACGTCCTCGTTCAAGGTCGTAGTCGATGCGCGGGAGATCGTTCGCCGCCCAGGCGCGGTTGCCGGGCGAGACAAAACCGTGAAGCGGCGTGGCAAGCCCCTGCAAGGTTGCCGAAGCGATCGAATCACGGTCGATCAAATGTGAGACGGCTCTACGAAAACGTAAATCGCCGAACCACGCCCGCTTGACGGAATCAACTTTCGGGTCACCGCCTCTGCCGACTTCGTTGAGGTTGAACCACAAATGATCCGTGGTGAGTCCGGGCCCGAGATCGAAAGCACGCACGGCCCCCTCTCGCTTGTAAAGCGCGGCGTAATCGGTGGGGCGTATGCGATCAACTATGTCGAGCGTGTTTTGCTCCAGACGCGTGAACGCGCTGTTCGGGTCGCCGACTACATCGATCACAAGCGAGTCGAGGTAGGGGAGCGGCGTGCCCGCTTGATCCCGCTTCCAGTAATGTGGATTGCGTTCGAGCGTAACGCGGTTGCCGGGCGATACGGACTGCACCATGAAGGCCCCGGCAGTGACCACGCGGCGCGGATCGCTTGCCATGTTGTAGGCTTCGCGCAACGTCCCCTGATTCAAATCCTCTCCGAGCGCATGGCGTGGCAAAACCGCGACGTTCGATAGATAGCTTTCGGGAACCGCGACCGGTTCAGGGAAGACGAGTCGCAAATGATTCGCGTCAACCACAAACACGTCTATCCGACGGCCGCCGATGCTCATCGCGTCGCGGAAGACGGGCGATGCCATGCGTTCGTCATAGATCGCGCGGAAAGTGAAAAGCACGTCGTCCGCCGTCAACGGATGACCATCAGAGAAACGGACTCCGTCGCGTAAAGTGAGTTCAAGTGTGCGCTCGTCTCCGGCCAGCTTCCACGCTTCCGCCACACCCGGAACATAACGCTGCGTGTCATGATCCAATTCGACGAGCCGCCCTCCAATCAGAAGAAAAGAGACGAGAAGCGAATCCACGTCCGACGCCATGAGGTAGTTAAACGTCTTAGGCGGAGAAATGACGCGGTATGTGAGTGACCCGCCGCGCGTGCCGACCACACGCTCCCCGCGCGGTTCCGCTTGTTTTTGTGATCCGGCCGGTTCGATTCCTTGCTGACAAGAGCTTGCCGTAAGAGATACCGCGAGCAATGCTGATATAACTAATCGTCGAAGCAGCATGAATCTCATTATCACGTCTTGCTCCTTCGGAGCATGCCATCGCTGAAGAGGCACGCGCCAAGTACAAACAAAAATATCGCGAACGCCGGTGTGAGAAGCAGAAACGGGTGCAGCCGCAGCAGCGTGATGTCACTCGCCGCCGCCAGCATGTTGCCCCAACTCGCTTCAGGCTCTTGCAATCCGACACCAAGAAACGAAAGCCCCGTCTCAGCTAGCAGAAAAGCTGGCAACATAAGCGACACCTGTACAATCAAAGGTCGAGCCGCGTTGGGCAGGATGTGACGAAAGAGCACGCGCATCGGCGATAGTCCTAGCGCCTCCGCCGCGGAAACAAATCCACTCCTACGCAGAGTCATAACCTGACCGCGCGCTAGACGCGCTACTTCGGCCCAGCCGATGGTGACAAAGATCGTGATGAGTAAAATCATGGCGCGCCTCGGCGGAAGTTCCAGAGGGAATGCGGCACGCGCCGCGAGCATCAGCACCAGCGTTGGTAGGGCCATCATTATGTCGGCGGTGCGCATCATCACCGTATCAATCGTGCGCCCGGCATAACCTGCGACGCAGCCGAGAAGTGTGCCCACCGCGCTCGCGAACAGCGCCGCCAACGGGCCTGTAACAAGTGAAAATCGTGAGGCGATAAGAAGGCGGGACAGTCGATCTCTGCCGAGCGCATCTGTTCCCAATAGATGAACGCGCGGCGCGTCCGGGCGTCCGTCGCTATGCACCCCGAACAGGTGTCTGTCAGAAGTAAACAGCCCGAGAAGCTTGTACGAGTAGCCACGCGCAAACAGCCGCACCGAATAAGCGCGCCGTGTGTCTTCCAAGTAGCGATGTTCAAACGGGTCTACGAGTCGCCGCGCATAAACGAACGGACTTCTGTACACGTTGTTGCGCGCGTCGCGAACGTGGATCGTAGTCGGCGGCGCGAGCGGCTCGCGGCGGAACTGCACACGGTAATCGTATGGCGCAAGGAAATCAGCGAAGGCCGCAACTACGTAGAGTAAACCGATGATGCCAAGTCCTGCGGCGGACTTCGCGCGCCGGCGCACATAGCTCCACCCGCGATGCGATCGTTGATGCGATGGTTGTTTGTCACGCACATCCTTCATGTAAGGTGAGCCGTTCATCGCTTGGTACCGCCCGGTCGGCTTTGACATATAGCGTTACAGGGGTTGGGTGAAATTCGGGTTGACGGCTAGCTCAGGTTTGACTTCGCCGCGTCGCCGCTGGCGCAACTCCGGGTTGTTGGCGAATAGAAGTATGTCTGCGATCAGATTGCCCGCCAACACCGCCGTCGCCGTCGCCAACACAACGCCCATCAGTAGCGGGATGTCTCGGCTGCGCACGGCAACGACACTTAGTTGACCGAGTCCGTCCCAGCCGAACACAGTTTCGACGATCACCGAGCCGCTGAAAACTCCCCCCAGCGAGTATCCGAAGATCGTGATCAAGGGGTTCAGCGCATCCCTTGACGCGTGCCGCAGGATCACCACACTTTCCGACAAACCTTTAGCGCGTGCTACCTGCACATACTCTCGACTGAGCGCCGACCTCAGACCGTCGCGGATCTGGGCAAGAAATAGCGCGACCAGCGGAACGGCAAGGACGAGCGCCGGCGGAAGGATAGTGGCGGGCGTTTTGTTCGCGGTGGAACCGGTCGGCGCGACTCCGATGGCAAAAAAGGAGCTGCGCGCGGCGACGGCAAGAACGGCAAACGCCAACACTATGCGCGGCGTTGAAGCGGCGAACAGTATGATCATTTCGCACGACCGATCAAGCCATTTCCCTTCGCGCACCGCGGCCAAAGTGCCAAGAATCGATGCCACAAACAACGCGAGCGACATGGCTGTCGCTGCAAGCACAAGCGTGTTGAGCAGGCGTGGCAAGACGATGCTTTCTACCGCGACTTGATAGAAGAACGAGTGACCTAGATCTCCGCGCGCGACGCCAACGAGCCAACGCACATAACGTACAGTAAGAGGTTTGTCTAAGCCATAGATGTGACGCAGTGAATTGACAGCCTCTTCGGATAAATGCGGATCATCGTGTAGCGCGGTCAACGCGTCGCCACCCGCCGCAGCGAGAAGTGCGAAACACAGCGCGGTGATTATGAGGAGAACAAAGACTCCCTGGAGCACCCTAGAGAAGATCAGTTTGAGCATCGACGCTCTCTCAACTAGAAATTTGGGTAGTGGTCAGAAAGTGAACTTTCGCCATTTCAGAACAACAGAGGGTGTTGTCAACTGGTATTGTCAACTTAAACACTTTTAAAGAAAATAGACGCAATATTGATACTGTTGGCGAATTCTAAGGTCAAGCCGCCAGCGGCATCATCACCCGTACAAATGCCGATCTCCGCGTCTTTTCTCGATCAGTTCCGGCAAGCCAATCCGCGACCCTTTCCAAGTTCATGGCCGCAGCCGTCGCCAAGTGTTGGAGGTGCGTCTTTGCTATCCCAACGTAGCGCGATCTTCGCAGCCCAAACGCTCGCACTCCTTGTGAGATGGTTCCTTCCACTCCGGCGCGTCTCTTGTACTCCTCTTTGAATTCTTCGGTTTGTTCCCGCTTGCGAGCTTGCTGTAAAGCCTCATGTAACTCCCGTGGTCTAAGCGTCAAATACCGCCGTTTGCTCTTTGCCTTAGTGCATTGCAACAGACTTGGGCAGCGGCTACAATCGGCTTTCGCAAACGTCGCGCTAATCACTTTATTGCCGCGACCATCGATGCCATGCCTCCACGTCGTACTAGCTTTTCCTTCCGGGCAAATCGCTTTTTCTGCTTCCCAGTCAATCTTAAAATGTGAGATGTCAAAGCTTTTT
>JACCTF010000160.1 GCA_013812565.1 Pyrinomonadaceae bacterium
CTGTTCGATACGGCGGAGCGTCTGGTTCAGATCATCAAGCAGCGCTTCGACCGCTGAGGCGTCTGTCTCAGGTATTTCAAGGATTAAATTCTTGCTCATTAGTTTTAGTACCTTCCTACGCCGCATCGGGCGCGTCTGTGTTTCTGTCGTCTGCATACCTTAAAGGCGACCTCTGCCAGCCCCGCTATCCTGATTACTTGACCTGCGATCCGATTGATGAGAGCCCTCCGAAGAGAACAGTAACGCCGATGGTAACTGCCAAACTCAACAGGATGGAGATGAACACGGAGGCGATAACGCCCCAGCCTATCGTCCATCCCCATCCCTTGCGACTAACGGTAATGACTTCATCATGTCGCTTGAAGTGGCGACCACATTGCGGGCAAGACGCGGCTTGATCCGAGCAAGAATGATTACAGTCAGGGCAGGGGATGAGGCTCATGGTATTTTCCTTTCATCATCTTCTTCGTTCACTTCTTGCCGTCTTTCCTTATGAAAGCCTTGACTTAGCTAACATATAAAAAACCGCTCCGGCGGCGAGTGCAGCGATGCCTACAATGGACATCACAATCCTCACTTGTGCGACAGAAGTAGTATCTTCACTTAGGGATAAGACGATGAAGAAAAGCAGGCAACCAACTCCTATTGCCATCAAGATCAAACCTCTATTCCTCCGAGTACCTGGAGCCCTGTCAGCCATCTTCACACCCTTAAACACTTATGTATGGTCCTAATCGTTTGCCTTCTTCTCTTGCATGAAGCGCTCTTTATTTTCTCGCCAAGTGTCTGCCATGCGCTCTAGGCTGGGCTTATATAGCTCGAAATCCTGCTTGACTAAATCTGCCGTTGAAGGGGTGACACGAAACTCGGGTTTCTGAGCAGGGTCTTGATCAGGCGCGGGCATCTCGAAAAGTTCCGTAATCGCCTCGTCTATAACAACTGGAACGCCGCACCACTCCATAAGTTGATTGTTCACTTCTTCCTGCCTTTCCTTTTACCTGCCTGCTGCTCGTCTTCTGCGGCCTTCCTGAACGCTTGATTAAGCTTCTGAGTGGTCTTATCCGCCCGCCGTATCTCGCCCTTACTCTTTAGCAAGCCAGCTACCTCTTACACACATCGCATGTCCCGCCGTCCTGATTACAAATTAACGACGTTGACAACTTGATTTTGACGAATGAAGAAATACGTTTCCTTCACAATCTTTCCGCCGAACGCGTTCTTAGCACGAAGCTTCAATCTGACCGCCCAATAGGGTTCACCCTTAAATTCTATTTTTGTGACAGGCGACCATTCTAAATACTCAGCGCTGTCATAATCGTTGAGCGTGGCTTTCAAGTATTTATCAACACACCTAACAGAATCATCCCACTCGCTGCTCTCCGGCTTGGGACCTAACAACAATTCATCTGCCTTAACCTTCGCGGCCTGTGGGGTAATTTTCTTCAATGTCGATTGAGCATCTTTATATTCTTTTGCTTCTGGTGAGATGGAACGAAGAAATGACATCGCCTTATTCATCTCTCCCGATGTAGGCTCGCCTGACGTCAAGAATTTAGCTTCGATAAGTTTCTGCTCGGCCGTCAACTCAGGGGTAGGCGTCGCCTTCGCTATTTCTCTGACACTGCTGTTCGTTAAATTTGTTGGCAACGATTGCCCTCCGAAGAAGAATGCCCATAAGAGAATGGTCATCCAAACGAAGGATAATATCCTTGCTGTGTAGGAATAACCTTTTTGTAAAAGAACGAACCAGGAGAAGACGTATGGCGCAAGCAGTATCGCACAGCCAAGAACGTATCCGACTTTCCGTCTTGGCGACGATGGCGGCAGTGGGTTATATCTCACTGCGGGTCGCTCACAGTTCGGACAAGTGGCCGCTTTCGTCGAGTGCTCTTTCTTACAATAAGGACACTTGGTTAGAGGCATGATGCTCTATTAGTTATCGACAAACGCCGCACGTGCCGCCGTCCTTCGCACAGTGCTTACAGTAGCGCCAATTCTTGCACGCCCTACAAGTCTTTGATCCGGTACATCGAGCAGATCCAGCGAAGTCCCGCGTCCTGCTTTGGCTCTTTAGTGTTCACTTCTTCCCTTTCTTCTTACTGGTAGCGGTCGCCTGCTTTGGTGGCCGCTACAAAGCTTGTGGTGGTTCAGCGCCTAGAGGGTAGAAAACCATGAAGTCTTGGCTTTCACGCTGAAAGTTCCAGCCATGACTTTCGGCGAAGCTCTGTAACTCATCATGAATCCCAAATGATTCCGCTTGTTGGTCAGGCGGAAAAGCCTCTAGGATGGTTGATAAATGAACTCTGGCGAACCCTAACTGTCGGATGGCACCGGCGATAGTTTCAGCTAGTTCATCGCAAGTCATTTCCAGTTCTTGTTTCTGCTGCTCGAACGCCTTGTGTCGCTCCTCTACCGCCCGCTGCTGCTCGGCTAGTGCGTGCTCTTGCAGTTCTATCGCCGCTTGTTCCTTCTCAACAGC
>JACCTF010000179.1 GCA_013812565.1 Pyrinomonadaceae bacterium
CTATAGCATTCAAGAAAATGTTTTGTTGGTAGTCCCGGC
This sequence comes from Pyrinomonadaceae bacterium, assembly GCA_013812565.1. GTDB lineage: Bacteria > Acidobacteriota > Blastocatellia > Pyrinomonadales > Pyrinomonadaceae > JACCTF01. The sequence continues at coordinate 40 of JACCTF010000179.1, forward strand.
TTCAGCCGGAATCTTTATTAGCCACACCTTCCGCCTGAAGGCGGTACTACGAACTTTCTTTTTCTTGAAATCTATAGATCCAGCCTAATAGATCAGCCGGAGCGCGAACTGCACCAGTCGCGGATTGTTCACCTGCGAGCTAACTATGCCGAATTGCGGGTTCCCCAAGCCCTGACCCGGCGGGCCGAACTGCACCCGATTAAAGAGATTGAAGAACTCCGTGCGGAACTCTACTCCCACTCGCTCAGTGACCGGCGTCCTCTTGAAGACTGCAAAATCAAAGTTGTTGATCCCATGGAGGCGCACCGCGCCCAGAGTGCGCCCGAGGCTGCCGAAGGTGAAGGCCGCTGGCTGCTGGAAGCATGCCGTGTTGAACCATTTGTTCAACTTCTCTTGAGCCTGTCCGGAGACAGATGGATCGCAGCCTGCGATGTAGTTGGGCCGCGACCCGCCGCCGAAGGAGTTGGTCAAGTTCACAGCCGTGCCAAGTTTCAACGGGAAGCCGCTCTGGGCTGTATACACGCCGTTGATGCCCCAGCCTGAAACCACTTTGTCGGCGGCTCCGCTCGCCCCGCCGAGGAACCTCCTTCCGCTTCCGAAAGGAAGATCAAGCACGTAGCTCACCACCAACCGGTGCGGCACATCAAAGCTGGACAGCGCACGTTCGAGGCGCAGATTGTTATTGTTCTGCACGCCACCGACTCCGCCTCCGCTGGCTTCTAGCCAGCCGGTTAGCGTATCCGTATCGCCGATGTTCTTGGCCCAGGTGTAGGCACCCAGGATGCTGCCTCCCGCGCGGAAGCGCTTCTCCACTTTCAACTGCCCGGAGTGATAGATCGAGTTGCGGTTGGCAATCGCCGCTATGCTCACGCCAGTGTACTGCGGGAACGGACGCAGAAGCTGGCCGCGCGCCACGGTCCTGGCCGCGAGCGGCCCGCTGGTGATCAGGCCGAAGAACGGATTGGACACTTGCTGTTGCAGCGAAGTACCCAGAGACAAAAACTCGTCGGGGAGTTGATTGATCTGCTGGTTACTCGGAAGATGAACGCCACGCGCCCCAGCGTATGCCACTTCGACCAGCATTCCTTCGCTCAACTCGCGTTGAATGTTCAAATTCCACTGCTGATTGTATCCATAGGGTTCGTTCGGAACCGGCGAATTGCCAAGACCTTGACCCAGCAGAATACTCTGGAACGACGAGCTATTCCCCGGTGGCTGAAGAATGCCATTCGGGAATGGATTGCTTAACCTGTCCACCGGCGTAACGCCTGCATCAATTGTGCTCACCCACTGGGTACCGAGCGCATTGACCGGGGAGTTATTGGGAGCCGTGGAGAAGGCCACATCATTGGGCAAATAGAAGATCCCATACCCGCCACGGACTACGGTCTTGTCCGTAAGGCGGTAAGAAAAGCCTAGGCGCGGCGCAAACAGCTTCCAGTGCTTGTTCTCTGAATAGCGCTCCGGGCGGTCTGCAGAGTTCACTAGGCCCAGCTTGCCCTTGAGTGGCAAGCCGGTCGGCTTCGCCAAGGGGCTCTCCGCATCAAGCAGTAACACGGTCAGACGATCAAACCGCTCGCTCCAGGGACCCGGCAGTTCCCAACGCAGGCCCAAATTGAGCGTCAGCTTCTGGTTCACCTGGAAGGCGTCGGCGACGTAATACCCCTGATATATCTGCTGCCCGGCTGTCAGTGCGGGTGTCAGGATGTTTCCGCCCGATCCGTAGCCGAGCATGAACGAAGCGAATCCGGAACCCGTCCCGGCGGGGGAAAATGGATTGGCCGCGGTGAGAACGTTGTTGAAGTTGAAAAAGCCGCTCGGGATATTGCTCTGCGCGTAGTTATGGGTCAGGCGGCGGATTTCACCGCCGAATTTCAGAGTGTGGCGACCGGCGATCTTCGTCAGGCTCGGTGCGAAGGAATAGCTGTCATTGCGGGCAATGATAGTGCTGCCCGTCCCCGCGCTGCAGAAGACATCCTCGAAGCCTTGCACGCAGGGCGTCGGAATATGGCGGAATGCCACCTGGTTGTTGAGGAAGGCGGGCAAGCCGAAGGTCGTCAGGTCGACGCCGAGGCTCTCCGGTGTGCGGTCGTAGACGAACCGCAGGTATGCAAGGCGAAAATCGGCGATGGTGGTCGGATTGAACGTATATGTGTCGGCGAACACAAACTGCTGCGTCT